>NZ_JBIUSS010000011.1:0-262335 GCF_044741445.1 Kitasatospora sp. NPDC088160
TGGCACGCTGTTGAGTTCTCAAGGAACGGACACTTCCTTCGGACCGCCTTCCAGCGGGCCCTCCGGGCGCTTCGTTCTTTCGTGTTTCCAGCTTACCAGATGTTTTCCGCTCCGTTTTCCGGAGTTTCATTCATCCGATTTCCCGAACTGGTCGGGCCGCTTTCCGCGACGGCCTCCACATTAGCGCATTTCGGTTGTCACCCGAAATTCACACTCACCACGGTTGACGGGAACGCCAACAAACCCATGTCAATGGGTATCGAGGTGAGGGTGGGTCCTGCGGAGTGGGATGGCCGCATCAGCGACTCGTTCAACACTAGGCCACCC
Source organism: Kitasatospora sp. NPDC088160 (assembly GCF_044741445.1). Classification (NCBI taxonomy): domain Bacteria; kingdom Bacillati; phylum Actinomycetota; class Actinomycetes; order Kitasatosporales; family Streptomycetaceae; genus Kitasatospora; species Kitasatospora sp. NPDC088160. The sequence continues at coordinate 328 of NZ_JBIUSS010000011.1, forward strand.
GGACGACATCGTCAAACACCGAGGGCGGGATCCGGCTGGATCCCGCCCTCGTATGTCGAAGCCGCAGCTCAGCGGCGTCGTGTTTCGGTCACACCGTAGCCGGAACCAGCTCCGCCGCCGCCAGGTTGCGCTTGCCGCGGCGCAGTACGAGCCAGCGACCGTGCAGCAGGTCGGCCTCGGCCGGCACCGCTTCCTCGTCCGTCACCTTGACGTTGTTGAGGTAGGCGCCGCCCTCCTTGACCGTGCGGCGGGCGGCCGAACGGCTCGGTGCGAGGCCGACGGCGACCAACAGGTCGACCACCGAGTGGAGTTCGGCCACCTCGGCCTTCGGGACCTCGGCCAGGGCGGCGGCCAGGGTCGGCGCCTCCAGGTCGGCGAGGTCGCCCTGGCCGAACAGCGCCTTGGACGCGGCGACCGCGCGCTCGTACTGCTCGGCGCCGTGGACGAGGGTGGTGAGCTCCTCGGCGAGGGCTCGCTGGGCGAGGCGGGCGGCGGGGCGCTCGGTGGTCTCGCGCTCCAGCTCCTCGATCTCCTCCTTCGAGCGGAAGCTGAAGATCCGCAGGAAGTTGGGGACGTCCCGGTCGTCCGCGTTCAGCCAGAACTGGTAGAAGGCGTACGGGGTGGTCAGCTCGGGGTCGAGCCAGACCGTGCCGGACTCGGTCTTGCCGAACTTGGTGCCGTCGGCCTTGACGATCAGCGGCGTGGCCAGCGCGTGCACGGACTTGGCGTCGGCCTTGCGGATCAGGTCCGTGCCGGCGGTCAGGTTGCCCCACTGGTCACTGCCACCGGTCTGCAGGGTGCAGCCGTAGCGGCGGTTCAGCTCCAGGTAGTCCATGCCTTGCAGGATCTGGTAGCTGAACTCGGTGTAGCTGATACCCGCGTCGGAGTTGAGCCGTCGGGCGACGGCCTCCTTGGCGATCATGTTGTTGACGCGGAAGTACTTGCCCACGTCGCGCAGCAGGCTGATGGCCGACATCCCGGACGTCCAGTCCAGGTTGTTGACCATGCGCGCCGCGTAGGGGCCCTCGAAATCGAGGAAGCGCGAGATCTGGCCCCGCAGCCGCTCGACCCAGCCGGCCACCGTCTCGGGGTCGTTGAGGACGCGCTCGGCGGTGGGCTTCGGGTCACCGATGAGGCCCGTGGCCCCGCCGACCAGGCCGAGCGGGAGGTTTCCCGCCTGCTGGATGCGGCGCATGGTGAGGATCTGCACGAGGTTGCCGAGGTGCAGGCTGGGGGCCGTCGGGTCGAAGCCGCAATAGAACGTGACCGGGCCGTCCGCGAACGCCTTGCGCAGTGCGTCCTCGTCGGTGGACAGGGCGATCAGCCCCCGCCACCGCAGCTCGTCGACGATGTCCGTCACGGTCACGCTTCTCCTTCGATCGGGCGCCCGCCCGGTGGCGGCCCGTTCTCTCGGACCCCGGGTCGGTGCGACTCCAGCGTGGTAGAGCCTACGCGGTCGGGGCCAGCGGGTTTTCCCCGAGCGTCGTGCCGCAGTCCTCCCCCGGCCGCTCCGGCGCCTGCCCGATACCGGAAATTCCGTTGTTCGTCGGCTGTGGGCCCGTTCAGAGTGGTGTCACCGCCGTGCGGCGGCAGTGACGTGTGTGGAGACGGTCGTGCCGCCGTGGCACGCCCGCGGGAAGGGTGTGCCGAGTGCGCAACACGCTGGTTCTGAACGCGAGCTACGAGCCCCTGACGACGGTGTCGCTCCAGCGCGCCGTCGTCCTGGTGCTCCAGGACAAGGCGGTGGTGGAGCAGGCGCATCCGCTGCGCACGGTCCGGGGGACGGGCGTCAGCATCCCGGTGCCCCGGGTGATCAGGCTTCAGCGCTACGTGAGAGTGCCGTTCCGACAACAGGCGCCGTGGTCGCGGCGGGGTGTCCTGGCCCGGGACCAGCACCTGTGCGCGTACTGCGGGCGGCGGGCCACCACGGTGGACCACCTGCAGCCCAGGTCGCGCGGTGGGGAGGACAGCTGGTTGAACACCGTGGCCGCGTGCCCGGAGGACAACCAGCGCAAGGCGGACCGGACACCCGAACAGGCCGGGATGAGGCTGCTGCGCCGGCCGTTCGTGCCGACCCCGCAGGCCACCCTCATGCTGGCGCTCGGCCTGCGCGGCTCGGAGGCCCGGGAGCTGGCCGACTGGCTGCCGGCCGTGCCGGGCCAGCCCGCTCCGACAGCCGTCCCGGCCGCGTGAGCGCCGCCGCGAGCCGCGCCCTACGGGGCCCGGGCTAACCCTTCGCCTGGTAGCCCGCCGCCGTGCCGTAGTTGGCCGAGTGCTCGGGCATCACGACCACCCGCCCGCCGCCGATCAGCACCCGCCCGGAGACCAGCAGCGAACCGGTGCCCTGCGGGAAGTTGCCGCCGGTCGCCTCCTGGCCGCCGGCCAGCGGGAACCGGCTGAGGCGGGCGGGCTGGTCGCGGCGTTCGTCGGCGGCGAGCACGAGCGCGCCGCCGTCGACGCCGACCGCCCGGACGGTGCCCTTGGCGGCGGTCGGCGCCTTCCAGCGCTGCTTACCGGTGTCGAGGTCGTAACCGACCGCCGCGGCCGGTCCGCCGCCGTTCGCCGGGACGAGCGTGGTGACCATCGTGCGGTTCTGGAAGAACACCTCGGGCGTGGCCGAGAACGTGCCGTGGCCGACGTCCAGCCGGCCGCCGTCGCCGACCACCGGGATCTCGGCGGCCGGGTCGCCGCCCGCGCCCCAGGAGAACACCCGGTCGTCCTCCGGCTTCTCGCCCGTGGTGAGGACGACGGACGGCTCGGCGGACAGCACGGTCACCGTCTTCGGCCGGTTGTTCAGGCCGCGCCACCAACTGACCTTGCCGTCCGCCGTGTTCAGTGCGACGGCCTGGTCGGCGGGGGTCGAGTCGGCGCAGGAGGAGGCGACCAGCACGGTCTTGCCGGTCACGCCGCCGGACAGGGTGCAGAACTTGCCCTGCCCGGTGTACTGCCAGACGTCCTTGCCGTCCGCGGACTCCCAGGCGACCGCCCGGTCGTCGCCGACCGCGATCACCTTGTCCTCGGTGACGCCGATCCGCGCGCCGTACGCGCCCTTGGCGTCCGAGACGGTCTTCGTCCACGCGGTCTTGCCGGTCTTGGTGTCCACGGCGGCGACCAGCGTGCACGGGCTCTTCGGGTCGGCCTGGGCCCGGAACAGCACCGCGCCCAGCCCCGCCTGGTTGACCCCCGCCGACAGCCCGCACGGGACGGCCCCGGCGGCCGGTGGCTCGACCGACCAGACGGGCTTGCCGGCCGCGAGGTCGTAGGCCCGCACACCGGCGGCGTCGGCGCGGACCACCGCATCGGCCAGCAGCCAGCTGCCGACCAGCGTGTCGTCACCCGGCGACCCGGACGCGGCGGGCTGGGCGGACCACACCTTGGTGTGCGCGACGGCGAAACCGGGCTCCCCACCGCTGCTCGCGGCCGCGCTGCCGCCGCCCTCGGCCCCGACCATCAGACCGGCCGCGACCAGCACGCCCAGCGCGGCCACCCCGGCGCCGGTGCGCACCAGCAGGGTCCGCCGGCTGGGCACGTGCTCGCCGGTGAGCACCGCCCCGGCGGCGGCGCGGGCCCTGGCCGAGAGCGAAGAGCCCGCCGTCGAGGAGCCTGCCTTCGGGGACCTGCCCCGACGGGCGGCAGCCCGCGACGGCGCGACGGGCACGGCCTCGGGCGTCGTGTCCGGCTCGGGCTCCGGCTCCGTGGACGGCTCCACCGGAACGGGCTCGGCGTCCTCGATGTGCACGTACCCGTCGGCCGAGTACTCCGCCCCCACCGGGACGTACAGCCCCTCCCCCGCAGGCTGCTCCGGGACGGCGTACGGCGCGTACTGCTGCTGCCCATGATCCGGGTACGGCTGGTACTGCTGGTACTGCCCCTCGGCGTAGCCGCCCTGGACGTAGCCGCCCTCGGCGTACCCGGTCTCGGCGTACCCAGCCTGGGCGTAGCCGGTCTGCCCGTACTGCGGGTCCTGTCCGTACTGCGCGTCCTGCCCGTCCTGGCGCGGGTCCTGTCCGTACGGCGAGCCCTGCCCGTACCCGCCCTGGCCGTAGCCCGCCGCCGTCTGCCAGTACTCCTGCTGCGGGTGGTCCTGCGGCTGCGGCTCCTGGTGCCCGCCGACCGGCCAGGCCTGCCGGCCCTGGGGGTACCACGGCTGCTGCTGGGCGTCTGCGAAGGGCTCCTGCGCCATCCGTTCCCGTCCCTCCCGAGCCGCCTGCCGATGCGGCAGTCAGCATCTCACGCCCGTTCGAGCGCGCCGCCCCGGCCTCGGGGGTCGGGGAGGTCAGCCTGCGGACTCGGCCTTCAGCGCCTCGTCGATGCGGGCGGCCAGGGTGAGGTCCAGGCCGGTCAGCCCGCCCGCGCTGTGGGTGGAGAGGACGAAGCGCAGGGTGCGCCAGCGGATGTCGACGTCGGGGTGGTGGCCGAGCGCCTCGGCCTGTTCGGCGACGGCGACGACCACCCGGATCGCCGCCGGGAAGTCGGGGGCGTCGGCCACGCGGACGATGCTGTCGCCCTCCCTGGTCCACCGCGGCAGTGCGGCCAGGGCCGCCGTGATCTCGTCCTCGCTCAGCCGTGCCCTGCTGCTCATCGAAGCTCTTCCGTTCGTCGTCTCGTCGTCCGGTCCGGCGTGCACTGCGAGGAACATACCGAGCCGGGGCCCTCCGCACCGGACGACACAGCCGCTGACGGGCAGCCCCCGGCGGGCGTCCCCCGACGGATGCTCAGCTCATCAGCTCAGCAGCAGTTTGGTGACCGCGGCGAGGCCGACCACCACGATGATCCCGCGCAGCGCGACCGGCGGCAGGCGGCGGCCGACCTTGGCGCCGAGCAGGCCGCCGACCAGCGAGCCCGCCGCGATCAGGCCGGCGGCCGCCCAGTTGACGGTGGAGGTGAACAGGAAGAACAGCGCGGCGACGCCGTTGACGACCATCGCCAGCGCGTTCTTCACGGCGTTGATCCGCTGCAGGTCCTCCTGGAGCAGCATGCCCATCAGCGCCAGCAGCAGGACGCCCTGCGCGGCGCCGAAGTAGCCGCCGTAGATGCCGGTGAGGAAGACGCCGACGAACAGCAGCAGGCCGCCGTCCGGGTCCCCGTCGGGGCGGCGGCGGGCGGCGACCGCCTTGGCGACCTTGGGCTGGATCACCACCAGGACGAGGGCGAGCAGGATCAGTACCGGGACGATCGCGTCGAAGGCGCCGTTCGGCAGTCTGATCAGCAGCAGCGCGCCGACCAGTCCGCCGAGCAGTGAGGCGGTGCCCAGGCGCAGCAGCCGGTGGCCCTGGCCGGCCAGCTCGCGGCGGTAGCCGATCACGCCGCTGAGCGAACCGGGCACCAGGCCGAAGGTGTTGGAGACGTTGGCGGTGACCGGCGGAATCCCGATGGCGAGCAGCACCGGGAACGTGATCAGCGTGCCGGAGCCGACGATCACGTTGATCATCCCGGCGCCGACGCCCGCCACCAGGACGGCGATGCCCTCCCAGAGCGTCATGGGTCACCTCTCCTCTCGGTCCTGTCCGGGGGGATCATGCCGGACGGCCCACCGGTCGGACCAGGGCCGCCCACGATTCGGGACACGCACCACGACCGCCACACGCCACGACCGCCACGACCGCCACACGCCGGGGGCCCGCCACCGTGCGGTGGCGGGCCCCCGGGCCGGACGGTTCAGCCGGTCACTCCGGGTCGATCTTGCGGTACTCGCGGGCCGGGTCCACCCGGGGGCGGGCGGCACCCTTCTCGGTGTCCACCGGGCGCGGGCCGGCCGCCGGGTCGAGCGGCACCTGGGTGGCCGCGGGGGCCGCCTGCGGGACGCTCGGGGCGGCGACCGCGCCGCCGTTGACGCCGGGGTTGCCGGTCAGCCCGCCGAAGGCGCCGCCGAGGCCCTTGAGGGCGTCGCCGACCTCGCTGGGGATGATCCACAGCTTGTTGGAGTCGCCCTTGGCCAGCTCGGGCAGGGTCTGCAGGTACTGGTAGGCGAGCAGCTTCTGGTCGGCGTCGCCGTCGTGGATGGCCTCGAAGACCGTCCGGATCGCGGCCGCCTCACCGTCGGCGCGCAGCACCGCGGCCTGCGCCTCACCCTCGGCCCGGAGCACGTCGGCCTGCTTCTCACCCTCGGCCTTGAGGATCTGGGCCTGCCGCTGGCCCTCGGCGGTGAGGATCGCGGCGCGCTTGTCACGGTCGGCGCGCATCTGCTTCTCCATCGAGTCCTGGATGGAGGTGGGCGGCTCGATCGCCTTCAGCTCGACGCGGTTGACCCGGATGCCCCACTTGCCGGTGGCCTCGTCCAGGACGCCGCGCAGACCGGCGTTGATGACCTCGCGCGAGGTCAGGGTGGATTCGAGGTCCATCGAGCCGATGATGTTGCGCAGCGTGGTGACGGTCAGCTGCTCGATGGCCTGGATGTAGCTGGCGACCTCGTAGGTGGCCGCGCGCGGGTCGGTGACCTGGTAGTAGATCACCGTGTCGATGTTGACCACCAGGTTGTCCTGGGTGATCACCGGCTGCGGCGGGAACGGCACGACCTGCTCGCGCAGGTCGATCCGGTTGCGGACCCGGTCGATGAACGGGACGACGATGTTCAGGCCTGCGTTGAGCGTCCGGGTGTAGCGGCCGAAGCGCTCCACGATCGCGGCGCTGGCCTGCGGGATGACCTGGATCGTCTTGATCAGCGCGATGAAGGCCACCACGACCAGGACGACCAAAACGATAAGGACGGGTTCCACGGACTCTCCCCTAGATGACCAGGGCGGTCGCGCCCTGGATTTCGACGACGTCGACCTGCTGCCCCGGTTGGTACACGCTGTCCGGGTGGAGCGCGCGGGCCGACCAGATCTCGCCGTTCAGCTTGATCCGTCCGCCCTCCCCGTCGACGGTTTCCGCGACGACCGCGGTGGCGCCCTGGAGCGCCTCGATGCCCATCTTGATGTGCGGGCCCTGCCGCAGTTGCCGGTAGGCGATCGGGCGGACGAAGACCAGCAGCGAGACCGAGACCGCGATGAAGACCAGGGTCTGCCAGACCGCGTCTCCGCCCAGCCCGGCCACGCCGGCGGCCGCCAGCGCACCGACCGCGAACATGGCGAACTCCGGCATCGCGGTCAGCACCAGCGGTATGCCGAGCCCGACGGCGGCCAGGAGCCACCAGATCCAGCTGTCCACGTGTCCATCCTAGGGAGCGAAGGGCCTTCGAGGCGGACAGTTCCCGCAGGTCGAGGGGCGGAAACCGGTCGCGCGTGCGACCGGTCCCCGGAAACCCGACGACATCGGAGCGTGCGAGGCGCGGGCGGGGCGCGGGCGGGGGCTCAGCCCAGCGGCAGGCCCTGCGCGGACCAGCGGTCCCCGTGGCGCTCCAGGGTGAGCGGCAGGCCGAAGCACTTGGAGAGGTTGCGGGCGGTCAGCTCGGTGTCGATCGGACCGGCGGTGAGCACCTTGCCCTGGCGGATCATCAGGACGTGGGTGAAGCCCGGCGCGATCTCCTCGACGTGGTGGGTGACCATCGCCATGGCCGGGGCGAACTCGTCCTGGGCGAGCGCGCCGAGCCGGCGGACGAGGTCCTCGCGGCCGCCGAGGTCCAGGCCGGCCGCGGGCTCGTCGAGCAGCAGCAGCTCGGGGTCGGTCATCAGGGCGCGGGCGATCAGGGTGCGCTTGCGCTCGCCCTCGGAGAGGGTGCCGAACTTGCGGCCGGTGAGGTTGGACATGCCCATCCGGTCGAGCAGCGCGAGCGCGCGGGACTCGTCGAACTGCTCGTAGGTCTCCTGCCAGCTGACCGTCATGCCGTAGGCGGCGGTCAGCACGGTCTGCAGCACCGTCTGCTCGGCCGGCAGCTTGTCGAACATGGCGGCGCCGGCCAGGCCGATCCGGGAGCGCAGCTCGAAGACGTCGACCTCGCCCAGCTTCTCGCCCAGCACCGACACCTTGCCCGCGGTCGGGAACAGGTAGGTGGCGGCGATCTGCAGCAGGGTGGTCTTCCCGGCGCCGTTGGGGCCCAGGATGACCCAGCGCTCCCCCTCGGAGATGGACCACGAGACCTGGTCGACCAGCGCGCGTCCCTCCCGGACCACGGATACGTCCACCAGCTCCAGCACGTCGCTCATGCCTACGCCTTCCCCAATACAAGAATTTCGGCCGTCGGTGCGGGCGGCGAGCCTACTCCGGCAGCCGGTGGGCACGGGGTGGGTGCGCCGCACACGCATGGGCAAACCTACGCCACGCGGATGACCGCCGATTCCGTAGGCTGGCCGGATGCTCGCGACTCCTCCCGACAATCCGTACGAAGAACCCCGTTCGGGGCGGCTGACCGCGTGGGGCAACGCCCTGCTGGCCGGTCTGGTGCCGCCGGACAACGCCGCGGCGGCCGTGCTGGGCGACGACGAGAGCCACCGGGTGACCGGGCTGCCCGGGGACGGGCCGGGCGAACGGCACGGCCTCACCTGGGCGCTGGGACGGCTCCGGGTGCTCGGGGTCAAGGGCCTGCGACTGGCGCTGCCGTCCGCCGGGCACCCGCTGGGGCTGACCGGTCCGGCACCGTTCAACGAAGCGGCGATGGGCGTCGGGGAGGCGGTGCTGGCGGTGGGCGTCCCGCTCGGACTGGTGCCGGAGGTGGAGGTGTTCGGCCCGGCCGGGGACCGTTCGGCGACGGTGCTGTGGCGCTGCCTTGAGACCAACGACACACCGCCGGCCGACGTCCCGTCGCTGCACGAGGCCGAACGGGAGCTGGCCGACGGGCTGCGCGAGGCGACGCTCCTGCTGACCCGCCTGGACGTGGCGGGCGCCGGACCGGAGGCGCTGCGGGCGCTGGAGGCGTACCGCCGGCGCGGGCACGCCGAACTGCTGGCGCCCGGGTACCCGCCGCGTGCGGTGCGGGTGCTGGAGTCGGCCCGGCAGGTGTCGGCGCTGCTGGCGATCGCCGCGGGCGGGCACGGCGCGGCGGTCAGCGCCTCCGAGATGGCGGCGCGGCAGGCGGTGCTGGCGCCGCTGCGGCGCACCGCCCGGCGGGCGCAGGTGGCGGCGTACAACGCGCTGGTCGACGAGCGCGAGGACCGCTGAGCACGGGGCCCGCTCAGCACGAGGAACGCTCAGCACGAGGAGCGCTGAGCACGGGGCCCGCCGAACACGGGGCCGCTCAGGACGCGGCCCGCTAGGACGGGCCGCCGTCCCGCGCCTCGCCGTTGCGGACGGCCCACAGGGCCGCCTGGGTGCGGTCCGCCAGGTCCAGCTTCATCAGGATGTTGGAGACGTGGGTCTTCACCGTCTTCTCCGACAGGTGCAGGCTGCGGGCGATCTCCCGGTTGGAGCGGCCGTCGGCGATGTGGCCGAGGACCTCGCGCTCGCGTTCGGTGAGGGTGCCGCCGCGGCCCTGCGGGGCGCGGGGGCCGTCGTCGGCGAGCAGCGCCTCGGCCAGTTCGGGCTGGAGCAGGACGTGGCCGGCGTGCACCGAGCGGATCGCGCCGGCCAGCGCCTCCGGGTCGACGTCCTTGTAGACGTACCCGGCGGCGCCGGCCCGCAGCGCGGGGACCATCGTGCGGTGCTCGGTGAAGCTGGTGACGATCAGGATCCGGGCCCGGCTGCCCTCGCCCTTGAGCGTGCGCAGCGCCTCGATGCCGTCGACACCGGGCATCTTGAGGTCCATCAGGACGACGTCGGGGTCGAGTTCGCGGGCGCGCTCGACGCCCTCCGCCCCGTCGGCGGCCTCCCCGACCACCTCGATGTCGTCCTGGACCTCCAGGAACGTGCGCAGCCCGCGGCGGACCACCTGGTGGTCGTCGACCAGCAGGACGCGGATCGACGGCGTGCTGTCAGGCGGGTTGTCAGGCACCGGGGACCTCCATCTCGACGAGCGTCCCCCGGCCGGGGGCGGACTCCAGGGTGAGCGTGCCGCCGACGGCGGCCGCGCGGTCGCGCATCGAGGCCAGGCCGAGGTGGCGCCCGGCCCGGCGGACGGACTCGGGGTCGAAGCCGTGCCCGTCGTCGCGCACCCGCAGCACGGCGCCGCGCGCGGGCGTGCCGGCCAGGGTGACGGTGACGCGGCCGGCTCCGGAGTGGCGCAGCGCGTTGTGCAGCGCCTCCTGGGCGACCCGCAGCAGCGCGGCCTCCTGCGCGGGCGGCAGGGCGCGGACGCCGTCGGCGGCGAAGGCGACGTCCGCGGTGTGGGCCCGGTCGAGGACCTGCACCTGGGAGGCGAGGGTGGCGCTCAGCCCGTCCTCCTCCAGGGCGGCGGGGCGCAGTTCGACGACGACGGCGCGCAGTTCGTCGGCGGCCTCGGCGGCGAGCCGGGCGACCTCGGCGAGTTCGGCGCGGGCCCGGGCCGGGTCGCGGTCGACGAGCGTGGCGGCGGCCTTGGCGGTGAGCCGCAGCGAGAAGAGCTTCTGCGCGACGGCGTCGTGCAGGTCGTGGGCGATGCGGGCGCGTTCGCCGGCCAGGGTGAGCTCGCGGCTGCGCTCGTACAGGCGGGCGTTGGAGAGGGCGAGGGCGGCGTGCGCGGCGAGTATCCGCAGCAGTTCCTCGTCGTGGTCGGTGAACAGGCCGCCGCCGCGCTTGTTGGCGAGGAAGATGACGCCGGTGACCTGCGGTTCGTCCTCGGCGGCCTCGGCGTCCAGGATGGGCATGCCGAGGAAGGCGTCCATCTCGGGGTGGGCGGCCGGCCAGCCGCCGAAGGCCGGGGCCCTGCGGACGTCGGCGAGCCGGGTGGGGCCGGTCTCGTGCAGCATCTTGGCGAGGACGCCGTGCTGGCGGGGCAGCGGGCCGATCGCCCGCCACTGCTCGTCGGTGACGCCGTCGACGACGAACTGGGCGAAGCCGCCGTGGTCGTCGGGCACGCCCAGAGCCGCGTACTCGGCGCCGAGCAGGTCGCGGGCGGAGGCGGTGATGCGGCGCAGCACCTCGCGGACCTCCAGGTGCCGGCTCATCGCGAGCAGCGCCTGGCTGACCGCCTCGATGCCGGCCAGGCAGGGGTCGCAGCCGGGCATCGGGCGGGCCGGGCCGCGCAGGTCGAGGTGCGGACCGGCCGGGCTCCGGTGGTCGCTGGGCGTGCTGGGCATACCGCCAAACTACCGCCGCCGCGGGCGCCGCCGCGTCGGTCCGCGGCCGGGGTGGGCGCAGGTCCGGGGACCTAGGTCTCGGGGCCCGCGCAATGGAGGAGGGGCGGCTCTCCGGGTGATGGGAGAGCCGCCCCTCGTCGGGCGGGGCGAAGGGGGTCAGCCCTTCTGCATGACCTCGGGCTCGTGGCGGCGCTGGAGCCGGGTGACGATGACGCCGATGACGATCGAGATCGCGATCAGCGCGCCCGCGTCGATCGCCCACTGGGCGACGCTGGCGGTCCACAGCGGGTCGTACTGGGGGTTCTGGAAGTCCTTGTTCCAGGGGCCCATGAGCTTGGACAGGTCCAGTGTGGTGGCCACGATGCCGGTGCCCCAGCGGGCCGGCATCAGCCAGGCGGCCTGCTCCAGGCCGGGCTTGCCGAAGAGCTGGAACAGGCAGCCGGTGAAGACGACCTGGATGATGGCGAACATGACCAGCAGCGGCATGGTCTTCTCGGCGGTCTTGACCAGGGCCGAGATCATCAGGCCGAACATCATCGCGGTGAAGCTGAGCAGGATCATGCCGATGGTCATCTCGATGATCGGCAGGTCCTTGACGATCAGGCCGTGCTCGGGGAGCTTGCGCGGCAGGAAGCCGACCGCGGCGACGATGGCGCCCTGGATCACGCTGAAGAAGCCCAGCACGATGATCTTGGACATCATGTACGCCGAGCGGGAGAGCCCGGTGGCCCGTTCCCGTTCGTAGATGGCCCGTTCCTTGATCAGTTCGCGGACCGAGTTGGCCGCTCCGGAGAAGCAGGCTCCGATCGCCAGGATCATGATGATCGTCGCGGCCCCGCTGTTGAGGTGGAGCTGCGTGTTCGGATTGGGCGCGAGGCCCGCCCCGTTGGGGACCAGCACGCTGACCGCGCCGATGACGGCGGGCAGCAGCACCGACAGCGCCAGGAAGCCGCGGTCCGAGGCGAGGACCGACATGTAGCGGCGCATCAACGTCCACAGCTGGGAGCCCCAGCTCTGCGGCTTCGGCGGCCGGACGGCCTCCTGGGCGACCTGGGCGTGCTGCACCTCGCCCGACTCCACGTCGGGGGCGGAGTACTGCTGGTAGTGCACCGAGCCGCGGTAGCGGCCGGCCCAGTCGTGGTCCGGGTAGTTCTCGAAGGCCTGGAAGACGTCCGCCCAGGTCTCGTACCCGAAGAAGTGCAGCGCCTCGTCCGGCGGGCCGAAGTAGGCCACCGCGCCGCCCGGCGCCATCACCAGCAGCCGGTCGCAGAGCGCGAGTTCGGCCACCGAGTGGGTGACGACCAGGATGGTGCGGCCGTCGTCGGCGAGACCGCGCAGCATCTGCATGACCTCGCGGTCCATGCCCGGGTCGAGGCCCGAGGTGGGCTCGTCCAGGAAGATGAGCGACGGCTTGGTGAGCAGTTCCAGGGCGACCGAGACGCGCTTCTGCTGGCCGCCGGAGAGCGCGGTGATCTTGTTGTCGGCGCGCTTGTCCAGGCGCAGCTCGTACAGCACCTCGTCGATCCGGGCCGCGCGCTCGCGCGCCTCGGTGTCGCCGGGGAAGCGCAGCTGGGCCGCGTACTTGAGGCCGGTGCGGACGGTGAGTTCCTTGTGCAGGATCTCGGACTGCGGCACCAGGCCGATGCGCGAGCGCAGTTCGGCGAACTGCTTGTAGAGGTTGCGGCCGTCGTACAGGACCTCGCCGCGGTCGGCCGGGCGGTAGCCGGTGAGGGCGCGCAGCAGGGTCGACTTACCGGAGCCGGACGGGCCGATGACGGCGACCAGGGACTTCTCCGGGACGCCGAAGCTGACGTCGTCGAGCAGGATCTTCTTGGCGCCCTTGTGCTCGACCTCGACGGTCAGGTGGCGGGCGGAGAAGGAGACCGCGCCGGTGTCGACGAACTCCTGCAGCTGGTCGCCGACCAGGACGAAGCTGGAGTGGCCGACGGTCAGCCGGTCCTGCGGGCCCATCAGCTGGCGCTGCACCCGCTGGCCGTTGAGGAAGATCCCGTTGTGGCTGCCGAGGTCGACGATCTCGTAGCGGCCGTCCTGGAGCTGGCGCAGCTCGGCGTGGTGGCGGGAGACCTGGAGGTCGGAGACCACGACGTCGTTGTCGAGCGCGCGGCCGATCCGGACGGTGCGCATGGCGGCGGTCAGGTTGCGGATGATCGTCGGCTGCGGGCCGTCGCCGTCCTGCGGGGCGGGCGGGAAGGCCTGCTGCTGCGGGAAGCCGCCCTGCTGGGGCTGGGGCTGGGGCGGGTGCTGCTGGTGCGGGAACGGTGGCTGGGGCCGACCCGCCCAGGCCTGCTCGGGCTGCGGCGGGTAGGGGGCCTGCGGCGACCAGCCCTGCTGCGGGGCCGGCGGCTGGGGCGTCGGCGCGGCGCTGCGGCTGGTGGCGGCCTCGTGCCAGGCGGGAGCCTGGGGGGCGGCGGCGTGCGGGGCGGCGTGGGCGGGCGCGGAGAAGCCGAGCCGGGGTCCGTTCTCCGGGTTGCCGAGGTTGACGACGGCGCCGGGGAACAGCTGGGCCTGCGTCGTCCGGGCGCCGGCCGTGTAGGTGCCGTTGGTGCTGCCGTGGTCGTCCAGCTGCCAGCCGCTGCCGTTGAAGGTGATGGTCCCGTGGTTCCAGGAGACCCTGGCGTCGTCGAACGGGAAGTCCGACTGCGGGTTGCGCCCGATGGTGTAGGACCGCCCGGGCTCCAGAGTCCGCTGCTGTCCGTTGATATCGATGACGAGTTGCGGCACTGTGCGCCTGCCCCGCTCTCTCGGTTCCCCCGAATTGTGCCCCCGACCAGGGGTGCGATGTTTCCGAAACTGACGGGGGGAATCATTCCAGCCTGCTGACCGCCGATAGAAGTCGCCCCGGGTGACTGTGACCAGGCTGCTACCCGGCACCCGTCCGCGACGTGGGACGGGTGCTCTGGGCCCGCCGGCCGGCGGGTAGCGTGGGAGGCACCATGAACGCATCGCCCCTGGCCGCTGAGCCCCTCCCCGCCGCCCAGCCCCGGACCGCGGACGAGCGCACCCTGCTCGTCAAGGTGTTCGGCAAGGACCGCCCCGGCATCACCGCCGGCCTCTTCGCCACCCTGGCAGGCTTCGCCGTCGACGTGATCGACATCGAACAGGTCGTGACCCGTGGCCGCATCACGCTCTGCGCACTGGTCACCCCGCCCACCGCTCCCGGCGCCGAGGGCGGACTGCGGGCCACCGTGCACCGCTGGGCGGAGGAGCAGAAGCTCCAGGCCGAGATCCTCTCCGGCATCGGCGACAACCGGCCGCGCCGCGAGGGCCGTTCGCACGTCACCGTGCTCGGCAATCCGCTGACCTCCGCCGCCGTCTCCGCGCTCACCTCCCGGATCACCGCGGCGGGCGGCAACATCGACCGTGTGTTCCGGCTCGCCAAGTACCCGGTGACGGCGGTCGAGCTGGCCGTGTCCGGTGTGGCCACCGACGAGCTGCGGGCCGAGCTGGCCCAGGAGGCGGCCACCCAGCGGGTGGACGTCGCGGTGGTCGCGGCCGGGCTGGAGCGCCGGGCCAAGCGCCTGGTGGTGATGGACGTCGACTCCACGCTCATCCAGGACGAGGTGATCGAGCTGTTCGCGGCCCACGCGGGCTGCGAGGAGGAGGTCGCCGAGGTGACGGCGCAGGCGATGCGCGGCGAGCTGGACTTCGCCGAGTCGCTGCGGGCCCGGGTCTCGCTGCTGGCCGGGCTGGACGCCTCGGTGACCGAGAAGGTGCGCGCGGAGGTCCGTTTCACGCCGGGCGCGCGCACCCTGATCCGCACGCTCCAGCGGCTGGGCTTCCAGGTCGCGGTGGTGTCGGGCGGGTTCACCCAGGTCACCGACCACCTGGTCGAGGAGCTGGGGCTGGACTTCGCGGCGGCCAACACCCTGGAGGTGGTGGACGGCAAGTTCACCGGCCGGGTGGTCGGCGAGATCGTGGACCGCGCGGGCAAGGCCCGCTGGCTGGCCCGGTTCGCCGAGCAGGCGAAGGTGCCGCTGTCGCAGACGGTGGCGATCGGCGACGGCGCCAACGACCTGGACATGCTGAACGCGGCCGGGCTGGGCGTGGCGTTCAACGCCAAGCCGGTGGTGCGCGAGGCCGCCGACACCGCCGTCAACGTGCCGTTCCTGGACACCGTGCTGTACCTGCTGGGCATCACCCGGGAGGAGGTCGAGGCGGCCGACGCGGTGGACGGCAGCCTGACCGAGTAGAGCCCGAAGACGCACACGAGGGGCGCGCGGACCTGGTCCGCGCGCCCCTCGTCGTCATCGAAGCCCGGAACCCCGGAGCCCGTACGGAACTCGGAGCTCCGTACCGGGTCAGTCCTGCGGCGTGTAGTACGAGACCAGCGCGGCCGCGCCCGGCTCGACGCCCTTCCACGAGCCGCTGAAGCTGAGCACCGCGATCGCCGCCGTCGGGAAGCCGCCGAGCCGCAGCCGCTCCAGCGCGTCCCGGTCGCCCGCGTCCCCGGCCAGCACCTGGGTCAGGCCCAGCACGCCGGGGTTGTGCCCGACCAGCACCACGTCCGCGTACTCCTCCGGGGTCTCCTGGAGGACGGCGATGATCTCGCCGGGGCTGGCCTCGTAGATGCGGTCCTCGTACACGGTCCTGCGGGCCCGCTTCGGCAGCTCGTGCGCCGCCAGCTTCCACGTCTCGCGGGTGCGCAGCGCGGTGGAGCAGAGCACGTACTCGGGGTTGATGCCGGAGTCGACCAGCCAGCGGCCGGCGTCCGGGGCCTGGTGACGGCCCCGGTCGGCCAGCGGCCGCTCGTGGTCGTCCACGCCGTTGGGCCAGTCGGCCTTGGCATGGCGGAGAACGATGATCCTGCGGGACGTGTCGGCGCTCATACCCAGCAAGCTTGGCAGAAAAGCCGCTCCGGGGCGCGGTGCTCCCGGATGCCGCCACTCGCAGGGGTGGCGGGTGTCATCATCCGCCGTTCGTCCGGCCTTCCGATAAACGGGGGTGGCCGGTGAACGGCGGTGCTACGCGGGGGGGGATGGACCGGATCAGCCTATGGCGGCGGCGACGGAGGCGATGATCGCCACCAGCACCACGATGCCGGCGATCGCCAGGGCGATCTGGCCGAGCTGCTTGCGGCCGTCGGTCGGGTTGGGATCGAGAACGGGCATGTCCGGGATTCTTCCACCCCGAACACGCCCGTCGGTCACCGACCCCTCGGGGTTGGCCGTCCCTTGGTCAGGCCTTGACCTGCGCCACGGGGTGGACCGCCTCGTCCTCGATGTGCCGGGCCATCGCGGCCCGCAGGCCGAACAGCATCTGCGGCACCAGCAGCAGCGCCAGGAAGCCCAGCGGGCCGTACCACTCGCCGGTCATCTGGTAGATCCGGCCGATCAGGATCGGGCCGGGGATGGAGATCAGGTAGCCGACACCCTGGGCGAAGGCGGAGAGCTGGGCGACCCCGCCGGCGGTGCGGGCGCGCAGCCCGATCATCGTCAGCACCAGCGGGAAGGCGCAGTTGGACAGGCCCACCAGGACCGCCCAGAGCCACGACGCGCCGGCCGGGGCCAGCGCCAGCCCGGCGTACCCGGCGATGCCGCAGGCGGCCAGCACGACGACGAACAGCCGCTGGTCGCCGCGGCGGGCGGCCAGGTTGGGCAGCACGAAGGAGACCGGCACGCCGATCACCATGGTCACCGCGAGCAGCACCCCGGAGGTGCCCTTGTCGACGCCGGCGTCCTGGAAGATCTTCGGCAGCCAGCCCATCACCACGTAGGCGCCGGTGGCCTGGAGGCCGAAGAAGCAGGCCATCGCCCAGGCCGTCCGGCTGCGGGTGATCGGCAGCCTGGCGGCGGCGGCCGCCCCGCCCGCGCGCTCGCCGCGCTCGCGCTTGGTCAGCAGCACCGGGAGCCAGAGCAGCAGGGCCAGCGCGGCGAGACCGGCCCAGACGCCCAGGCCGTAGCGCCAGTCGCCGCCGAGCGCGCTGGTCATCGGCACGGTGACGGCGGCGGCCAGCGCGGTGCCGGCCGACAGCGCCATCGAGTACAGGCCGATCATCGGACCGACCTTGTCCGGGAAGTAGCGCTTGATCACCACCGGGATCAGCACGTTGGAGACCGCCACACCGGCCAGCGCGAGCGCCGTCAGCAGCAGGAACACCGCGGTGCCGCCGGCGAAGGAGCGGGAGAGCACGCCCAGGGTGATCGCGCCCATGCCGGCGGTGATCACGGCGATCGGGCCGATCCGCCGGGCCATCGAGGGCGCGGCGAAGCCGAACAGGCCGAAGCAGAGCGACGGGACGGCGGTGAGCAGCCCGGCGAGCGTCGGGTTCATCCCGAGGTCGGCGCGGACCTGGTCGAGCAGCGGCCCGAGGCTGGTGACCACGGGGCGCAGGTTGAAGGCGGCGGCGGCGATCGCGATGGCGAACAGCCAGCCCAGGTACTTGCCGGAGGAGGGCGTGGAGGGCCGCTCGGTCTGCGGCCGGGCCTCGGTTCGTGGGGAGGCGGTGGTGTCTGCTGCGGGAGGCATGGGCACCATCATAGAATGATGGGATGAATCGGCGCACCTTCGAATTGGCATGATGTGCCGACCCGCTCCCCCACCGGACGCCGGCCCTCCCACCCGCCGGCCCCGTCCATCGAACCGTAGCCGCAAGGAGTACCCGTGGCGCTGTCCTCGCCGAGGCGCACCCCGCTGTCCGACCAGGTGATCGCGCAGCTGCGCGCCCAGATCACCTCCGGAGAGTGGCCCGTCGGCTCACGC
This sequence comes from Kitasatospora sp. NPDC088160, assembly GCF_044741445.1. Lineage (NCBI taxonomy): Bacteria > Bacillati > Actinomycetota > Actinomycetes > Kitasatosporales > Streptomycetaceae > Kitasatospora > Kitasatospora sp. NPDC088160. The sequence continues at coordinate 18,075 of NZ_JBIUSS010000011.1, forward strand.
ATCCCCACCGAGGCCGCACTCGTCGAACAGCTCGGCGTCGCCCGCAACACCGTCCGCGAGGCCGTCCGCGCCCTCGCCCACAACGGGCTGCTCGACATCCGCCAGGGCTCCGGCACCTACGTGCTCGCCACCAGCGAGCTGGCCGGGGTCATGCACCGCCGCTTCGCCGACGCCGACCAGGCGCAGGTCGCCGAGCTGCGGGCCGCCCTGGAGACCTCTGCGGCCGGCCTCGCCGCGGCCCGCCGCACCGACCGCGACCTCGGCCTGCTGGACGCCGCGCTGGGCCGCCGCGAGAGCGCCTGGCACTCCGGCGACGCCGAGGACTTCATCCAGGCCGACGCCGCGTTCCACCAGGCCGTCGTCGCCGCCGCCCACAACGACGTGCTGGCCGCCGTCTACGCCGACCTCGGCGAGGTCACCCGCGCCCACCTGCGGCACGACGTCGGCCCCGAGCTGATCGCCGAGCGCTACATCGGCCACGCCACCATCCTCGACGCCATCCGGGCCGGCGACGCCCAGCGCGCCTCCGTCGAGGCCGGCCGCGCCATCGGCGCGTGCACCCCCGCCGACGCCTGAGGCGCCCCCGAACGCCCTGGAACGCCGCTGCCCGGCACCCCCCACGAGGGTGCCGGGCAGCGGTGTGCGGCGAAGCGGTCAGGCGCCGATGGCGTGCAGCCCGCCGTCGACGTGGATGATCTCGCCGGTGGTCTTCGGGAACCAGTCCGAGAGCAGCGCGACGATGCCGCGGCCGGCCGGCTCCGGGTCGGTCAGGTCCCACTTCAGCGGGGAACGGTGGTTCCAGGTGTCCGCGAGGTCGCCGAAGCCCGGGATGGACTTGGCGGCCATCGAGCCGAGCGGGCCGGCCGAGATCAGGTTGCAGCGGATGTCCCGCTCGCCCAGGTAGCGCGCCAGGTAGCGGTTGGTCGACTCCAGGGCGGCCTTGGCCGGGCCCATCCAGTCGTACTGCGGCCAGGCGAACTGCGCGTCGAAGGTGAGGCCGACGACCGAGCCGCCGTCCTGCATCAGCGGCAGCAGCGCCATGGTCAGCGACTTCAGCGAGAAGGCCGAGACGTTCATCGCGGTGGCCACGGACTCCCACGGGGTGTCCAGGAAGTTGCCGCCCAGGGCGTCCTGCGGGGCGAAGCCGATCGAGTGGACGATGCCGTCCAGGGTCGGCAGGTGCTCGCGGACCGTGTCGGCGATGCCCGCCAGCTCCTCCTCGCTGGAGACGTCCAGCGGCAGCACGGTGACCGGCTTCGGCAGCTTCTTGGCGATCCGCTCGGTCAGGCTCGGGCGCGGGAACGCGGTGAGGATGATCTCCGCACCCTGCTCCTGGGCCAGCTTGGCGGCGTGGAAGGCGATGGAGGACTCCATCAGCACACCCGTGATCAGGATGCGCTTGCCCTCAAGGATTCCAGTCATGCTCAGTGACCCATGCCCAATCCGCCGTCGACGGGAATGACGGCTCCGGTGATGTACGCGGCCTCGTCCGAACCGAGGAACCGCACGGTGGACGCGACCTCGGCGGGCGACGCGTAGCGGCCCAGCGGCACGCCCGAGACGATCTCCGCGCGGCGCTCGTCGCTGAGCACAGCGGTCATGTCGGTGTCGACGAAGCCGGGGGCGACCACGTTGACGGTGATGTTGCGCGGGCCCAGCTCACGCGCCAGCGACCGGGCGAAGCCGACCAGGCCCGCCTTGGACGCGGCGTAGTTCGACTGGCCCGGCGAACCGGACAGGCCCACCACGGACGAGATCAGCACGACGCGGCCCTTGCGGGCCCGCATCATCAGCTTCGAGGCGCGCTTGACCACCCGGAAGGCGCCGGTCAGGTTGGTGTCCAGGACGGAGGTGAAGTCCTCCTCGGACATGCGCAGCAGCAGGGTGTCGTTGGTGATGCCCGCGTTGGCGACCAGCACCTGGACCGCGCCGTGCTTCTCCTCGATCTCGGTGAAGGCGGCGTCGACCTGCGCGGCGTCCGTGATGTCGCAGCGCACCGCGAGGACGTCGTACTTCTCCAGGGCCTCGGGCACCTCGCCCGAGCGGCTGGTGATGGCGACCTTGTCACCCGCCTCGGCGAAGGCCTGGGCGATCGCGAGGCCGATGCCCCGGTTTCCTCCGGTGACGAGAACCGAGCGGCTCAACGATCCACCTCTCTCCGTGTGTGCGGACGTACGTCGGAACGCGTACGCAGTGTGACGCTATCGGGCGGTCGGCGGTGTCGGCGCATCGGGCTCCCACAGCGCCGCACCGGAGGAACTGTCGCAATCCGACAATCCGTACCCGCAGCGCCCCGCACCTGCTCAGCCGCCCTGACCGAACCACCGCCGGAGCCGAGCCGACGCCGCCGTACGGGAACAACACGGCCCCGCGCACCCGTTGCCCCCGTGGTGCGGGCCGACCCGGGACCGGCCGTACCGATCCCCGAAGGGTCCCGCGAGGAACGAAGGCAGGGCGCATGACCAAGGCACGGCCCAGGAGCACCCACCGAAACGGACGGCTGCTGGCCCTGACCGCCCTCGCGGCCGGCCTGGGAGCGGCCGCCTGGTCGCTGCGCGACCTGCCGGCGGCGTTCGGCCGACGCCCGGACGGCGAGCACGAGGAGCGGGTGCGCGACTCGCCGCAGTACCGCGACGGCGTCTTCCACAACGCCCCCTCCACCCTGGCCCGGGCCACCACCGCCCCGGACATCGACCGCGGCACCATCCGCCGGATGCTGTTCGACCGCGAGGGCCGCGTCCCCGCCCACCCCGTGCCGACCGTCCGCCCCGCCGGCGGCCCCGGCCCGGCCGCCGAGGACGTGGCGATCACCTGGTACGGGCACGCCTCCGCGCTGGTGGAGATCGAGGGCTCCCGGGTGCTGCTCGACCCGATCTGGAGCGAGCGCTGCTCCCCCGCCGCGCACGTCGGCCCCAAGCGGCTGCACCCGGTGCCAGTGGAACTGGAGGAGCTGCCGCAGGTCGACGCCGTGCTGATCTCGCACGACCACTACGACCACCTGGACATGGCGACGGTCAAGCGCCTGGTGCGCAGCCAGTCCGCGCCGTTCGCGGTGCCGCTGGGCATCGGCGGCCACCTGCGCCGCTGGGGCGTCCCGGAGCACCGCATCATCGAACTGGACTGGGACGAGACCTGCACCCTCGGCGACCTGGTGCTCACCCTCACCTCGGCGCACCACTTCTCCGGCCGCGGCCTGACCCGCAACACCACCCTGTGGGGCTCCTGGGTGATCGCCGGCCCCGACCGCAAGGTCTTCTACACCGGTGACTCCGGCTACTTCGAGGGCTACGCCCGGATCGGCGACCGCCACGGCCCCTTCGACGCCGCGCTGGTGCAGATCGGCGCCTACGACGCCGCCTGGGCCGACATCCACATGACCCCCGAGGACGCCGTGCGCGCCCACCGCGACCTCCAGGCGGGCCTGCTGGTGCCGGTGCACTGGTGCACCTTCAACCTGGGCCTGCACCCGTGGGCCGAGCCGATCGAGCGACTGCTGGTCGAGGCCAAGGCGCAGGCCGTCCCGCTGGCCGTGCCGCGCCCCGGCGAGCGGGTCGACGTGGACAACCCGCCGGAGCTGGACGGCTGGTGGGAGATCGTCGGCTGACCGACCGGCCACCACGGCGGCGCACCGGCCGAAATGCGCTGGCCGAAACCCCCTGGACCGGCCATGATGCGGTGCGGGCGCCCCTGTGCGGCGCCGCACCGCCACCCTCCGCGACCAGGGAGCACGATTGCCTCCGATCCCTCCGGCCGACAGCGTCGGCGCCCCGCACGGGCGCGCCGTCGACCCGCTGTTCCTCGCCTTCCCGCTGCGCACCCTCGCCGACGCCGCCCTCACCCGGGCGCGCGAACTCGGCGCCGCCCACGCCGACTTCCGTCTGGAGCGGGTCCGCAGCGCCTCCTGGCGGCTGCGCGACGCCCGCCCGGCCGGCACCTCCGACAGCGTGCAACTCGGCTTCGCCGTCCGGGTGCTGCTGGACGGCGTCTGGGGCTTCGCCGCCGGGGTGGACCTCACCACCGACGCGGCGGCGCGGGTCGCCGAGCAGGCCGTCGCGGTGGCCCGCCTGTCCGGCGGGATCAGCCGGGCCGCCGGCTCCGCCGAGCGGGTCGAGCTGGCCGACGAGCCGGTGTACCGGGACGTCACCTGGGTCTCCTCGTACGAGGTGAACCCCTTCGAGGTGCCGGACGCGGAGAAGACCGCGCTGCTCGCCGAGTGGAGTTCGCGGCTGCTGGCCGCCGAGGGCGTCTCGCACGTCCAGGCGAGCCTGCTGACCGTCCAGGAGAACAAGTTCTACGCGGACACCGCGGGCACCGTCACCACCCAGCAGCGGATCCGGCTGCACCCCACGCTGGAGGCCACCTCGGTGGACGAGCGCACCGGGGCCTTCGACTCGATGCGCACGCTGGCCCCGCCGGTCGGGCGCGGCTTCGAGTACCTCACGGGGGTCCGGGGGCCGTCCCCCGACGGCCGGGGCCTGCCCGCAACGGGCTGGGACTGGGACGCCGAACTCGCCGAACTGCCCACCCTGCTGGCCGAGAAGATGAAGGCGCCGAGCGTCCGGGCCGGCCGCTACGACCTGGTCATCGACCCGTCCAACCTCTGGCTGACCATCCACGAGTCGATCGGCCACGCCACCGAGCTGGACCGCGCCCTCGGCTACGAGGCCGCCTACGCCGGCACCTCCTTCGCCACCTTCGACCAGCTCGGCTCGCTCAGGTACGGCTCCGAGCTGATGCACGTCACCGGCGACCGCACCGCCGAGCACGGCCTGTCCACGATCGGCTACGACGACGAGGGCGTCGCCACCCAGTCCTGGGACCTGGTCAAGGACGGCACCCTGGTCGGGTACCAACTCGACCGCGGCATGGCCGAGCTGAAGGGCTTCGAGCGTTCCAACGGCTGTGCCTTCGCGGACTCCCCGGCGCACGTGCCGGTGCAGCGGATGGCCAACGTCTCGCTCCAGCCCGCCGCCGACGGCCCGGACACCGAGGGCCTGTTCGCCGGGGTGGAGAACGGCCTGTACATCGTCGGCGACCGCTCCTGGTCGATCGACATGCAGCGCTACAACTTCCAGTTCACCGGCCAGCGTGCCTACGCCATCAGGAACGGCGAACTCGCCGGCCAGGTCAAGGACTTCGCCTACCAGGCGACCACCACCGACTTCTGGGGCTCGATGACGGCGGTCGGCGGCCCGCAGACCTACGTCCTCGGCGGCGCCTTCAACTGCGGCAAGGCGCAGCCCGGCCAGATCGCGGCGGTCAGCCACGGCTGCCCGTCGGCGCTGTTCCGCAACGTCAACGTGCTCAATACCCAGCAGGAGGCGGGTCACTGATGACCGCGATGCAGCCCCACGAACTGGTCGAGCTGGCACTCGGCCTCGCCCGCGCCGACGGCTGCGTGGTGATCGCCGACGAGGAGTCCACCGCCAACCTGCGCTGGGCCGGCAACTCGCTGACCACCAACGGCGTCACCCGCGGCCGCCGCCTCACCGTGATCGCCACCGTGGCCGGGGCCGACGGCACCGCCTCCGGCGTGGTCTCCCGCGAGGCCGTCACCCCGGACGAGGTGGAGGGCCTGGTCCGCGCCGCCGAGGAGGCCGCCCGCGCGGCCGGCCCGGCCGAGGACGCCCAGCCGCTGGTGGCCGACCGGCCGTCCTCCCCGGACTTCACCCGGCCGCCCGCCGAGACCTCGATCGCGGTGTTCGACGCCTTCGGCCCGGCCCTCGGCGAGGCCTTCGCCCGGGCCGCCGCGCAGGGCGAACTGCTGTACGGCTTCGCCCGGCACGAGGTGGTCAGCAGCTACCTGGGCACCTCCACCGGCCTGCGGCTGCGCCACGACCAGCCGACCGGCATGGTCGAGATCAACGCCAAGACCGCCGACCTGTCCGGCTCCGCCTGGGCCGGCGCCGCCACCCGGGACTTCTCCGACGTGGACGTCACCGCCCTGCACACCGAGCTGACCAAGCGCCTCGGCTGGGGCGCCCGCAAGGTGGACCTGCCCGCCGGCCGGTACGAGACGCTGCTGCCGCCCTCGGCCGTCGCCGACCTGATGCTCTGCCTCGCCTGGTCCGCCGTCGGCCGCGACGCCCACGAGGGCCGCACCGTCTTCTCCAAGCCCGGCGGCGGCACCCGGATCGGCGACAAGCTCGCCGGGCTGCCGCTCACGCTGCGCACGGACCCGGCCGAACCCGGCCTGGAGTCGGCGCCGTTCGTCCTCGCGCACTCGACCGGCGGGGACATCTCGGTCTTCGACAACGGCCTGCCGATCGACGCCACCGAGTGGATCCGCGAGGGCGTGCTGACCGACCTGGTCACCAGCCGCCACTCCGCCGGCCTCACCGGCCTGCCGCTGCGCCCGTTCGGCGACAACCTGGTGCTGGAGACGGCCGACCAGGACAGCGCGCCGACCTTGGACGAGATGATCGCCCGCACCGAGCGCGGCCTGCTGCTCACCTGCCTCTGGTACATCCGCGAGGTGGACCCGGCGACGATGCTGCTCACCGGCCTGACCCGGGACGGCGTCTACCTGGTCGAGAACGGCGAAGTCGTCGGCGCGGTCAACAACTTCCGGTTCAACGAGTCCCCGGTGGACCTGCTGGACCGGATCACCGAGGCGGGCCGCACCGAGCGCTGCCTGCCCCGCGAGTGGAGCGACTACTTCACCCGCACCGCGATGCCACCCGTGCGTGTCGCGGACTTCAACATGAGTTCGGTCAGCCAGGCCTCATAGCCACTGACCAACGGGGGGATACGAGAGACATGATGGACGAGAAGCGGCTGGTCAAGACGAGCAAGATGCTGTCGCGCATCCTGCGGCACGAGCCGGAGCGGGTGGGCGTCACGCTGGACGAGTCCGGCTGGATCCGGATCGACGTGCTCCTCACCGCCCTCGCGGCCAAGGGCAACCGGCTGACCAGGGCCGATCTGGACCACGTGGTGGCGACCAACAACAAGCGCCGCTTCGGCTACTCCGCGGACGGTCTCTCGATCCGCGCCAACCAGGGCCACACGGTGGCGGTCGACCTCGGCCTGGCCGCCACCGTGCCGCCCCCGGTGCTCTACCACGGCACCGCCGACCGCCACCTGGCGTCGATCTTCCGGGAGGGCCTGCGCCCGATGGCCAGGCAGGACGTCCACCTGTCCGCGGACACCGAGACCGCGGTGCGGGTCGGCGCCCGGCACGGCCGCCCGGTGGTGCTCACCGTGAACGCGGCCGCGATGGCGGCGGCCGGCCACGAGTTCCGGATCAGCGACAACGGCGTCTGGCTCACCGACGCCGTCCCGCCGCAGTTCCTCTCCCGGCGGTCGTGAGGCCCCTCGCCCCGCCGTTCCGACTACCCGTTCCGATCGGCCGTCCCGATCGGCCGGACAGTCCCCTCGCACACCCGACCGGGTGGGTCCGCCCCACCCGGTCTCGTCGTCCCCGCTGCCCAGGCGTACCGTGAGGAGGCCGCGCGGCGAGTCGCGCGGGAGCGTGGACGAGGGCGGTAGGACATGGGCAAGAGCGCCGACGGTGGGCAGGTCCACCGGATCACGGGAGCGCGGAGCAGCCTCACCGAGGACGTCCGCGGGCGGCAGCGCCGCTACGTGGTCTCGATGCTGCTCCGGACGGTCTGCGTGCTGCTCGCCGTGGTGCTGTGGGACGTCCAGCGGTGGCTGGCGTTCGCGGCGCTGGCCGGCGCCGTACTGCTGCCGTACTTCGCCGTCCTGATCGCCAACGCGGGCCGGGAGCGGGCGCCGGGGCTGCCGAGCACCTTCGACATCCCGCTGGACACCCCGCTGATGCTCGGTCCCGGTGGGACGGGTGGGAGGGGTGGGGCGGACGGGGCCCCCGGTACAGGCGGGGCAAAGACCGCTGCCACCGATCCTTCACAGGGCCCGAACTGACCGTCCGTTTCGAGACGTTTCGAGAAAATCCGGCTCGAAGAAAGCTCAGAAGAAGCTCAGATTAATCATGCAAGACCTCCCCATCCGAGGCCCCTGGCGTGACATACTGCGTACGCGCTCCGCATCCCCCGTCGGAGCGACGGACCGACGCCGGGCGGCTCCCCCCGTGGCTGCCCGGCGTCGCCATGCCCGGATCCGGGCGGGCTCCCTCCGGGCCGCGCGGAGCGCGTGAAACACTGGCGGTGCAGACCACCCGCCTAGCGCTGAGGACGGCCCGATGGACACCCCGCAGACGCCGATCTGCTCCGCCAAGGGCTGCCGGGCGGACGCCCGTTGGGTGCTGGTGTGGAACAACCCCAAGCTGCACACCCCGGACCGCCGCAAGACCTGGCTCGCCTGCGACGAGCACCGCGAGCACCTGTCCCAGTTCCTCGGCGTGCGCGGCTTCCTCAAGGAGGTCGTCGCCTTCGCCGACTGGACCCCGGAGACGTCCTAGCCGTCCGGGTCGTCCGAGTCGGCCGAGTCGCCCTGACCTCGCGGGACCCGCTAGCCGCCGATCGCCGACATCGGCCGCTCGGGCTGGTGGAACTCCGGGTCGTCGATCCCGGCCCCGGCCTTCTTGCCCCACATCGCCGCCCGCCACAGCGTGGCCAGCTCGGTGTCGTCCGCGCCCGAGCGCAGGGCGGTGCGCAGGTCCGTCTCCCCGGTCGCGAACAGGCAGTTGCGCACCTGCCCGTCGGCGGTCAGCCGGGTCCGGTCGCAGGCCCGGCAGAACGGGCGGGTGACGGAGGCGATCACGCCGACCCGGGCCGGGCCGCCGTCCACCAGCCAGCGTTCGGCGGGCGCCGCGCCCCGGCGGGCGGACGGCTCCGGGGTGAGCGTGAACCGCGCACCGAGCAGGTCGAGGATCTCCTCGGCGGTGACCATCGCGGAGCGGTCCCAGCCGTGCTGGGCGTCCAGCGGCATCTGCTCGATGAAGCGCAGCTCGTAGCCGTGCTCCAGGCACCAGGCCAGCAGGTCGGGAGCCTCGTGGCCGTTGACCCCGCGCATCAGCACCGCGTTCAGCTTGACCGGCGTCAGCCCGGCGGCCTCGGCGGCGGCCAGCCCGGCCAGCACGTCCTGGTGGCGGTGGCGGCGGGTGAGGGTGTGGAACACCTCGGGGTCGAGGGTGTCCAGCGAGACGTTGACCCGGTCGAGCCCGGCCTCGCGCAGCGCCGTCGCGGTACGGGCCAGCCCGATGCCGTTGGTGGTGAGGGACAGCTCGGGGCGCGGCTCCAGCCCCGAGCAGGCGGCGACGATGGCGACCAGGCCGGGGCGCAGCAGCGGCTCGCCGCCGGTGAAGCGGACCTCCCGGACGCCCAGGTCGCGCACCGCGAGGGTGACCAGCCGGACGATCTCCTCGTCGGTCAGCAGCTCGGGCTTGGCCAGCCAGCGCAGGCCCTCTTCCGGCATGCAGTAGGTGCAGCGGAGGTTGCACCGGTCGGTCAGAGATACCCGCAGGTCGACGGCCTGGCGTCCGAAGGTGTCGAGCAGCACGTGCGTCCCTTCCCGAGAATGCGGCCGGCCCGGCCACCGTCAAGGCGGGCCGGGCCAGCATAGTCATCGCCGGTCGGTGAGTGGGCGCCCGGTCAGTGGGCGCCCAGCCCGGTCAGCGCCCGGACCTCCAGTTCAGCGTACTTCGCCGGGTCGGGTCGGTCCTTGGAGAGCAGGGTGGCGATCCACCCGGCCAGGAAGCCGATCGGGATGGAGACCAGGCCCGGGTTCTCCAGCGGGAACCAGTGGAAGTCGGTGTCCGGGAACAGCGAGGTCTTCGCGCCGGAGACCACCGGGGAGAAGACCACCAGCACGACCGAGCTGATCAGGCCGGCGTAGACCGAGCTGACCGCGCCGGAGGTGGTGAAGCGCTTCCAGAACAGCGAGTAGAGCAGGGTGGGCAGGTTCGCCGAGGCGGCCACCGCGAAGGCCAGGGCGACCAGGGCGGCGGTGTTGAGCTTGCCCGCGAAGAGGCTGAGCACGATGGCCACCGCGCCGATCGCGACGGCGGCCCACTTCGCCGAGAGCACCTCCTGCTTCTCGGTGGCCTTGCCGCGCCGGATCACGTTGGCGTACAGGTCGTGCGCGAAGGAGGCGGAGGACGCCAGGGTGAGTCCGGCGACCACGGCCAGGATGGTGGCGAAGGCGACGGCGGAGATCACCGCGAGCAGGATCGCGCCGCCGGTGGTGCCGGAGCCTCCGCCGAGCACCTCGGCCAGCTGCGGGGCCGCCGTGTTGCCGGAGGCGTTGGCCGCCTTGATCGCCTTGGGGCCGACCAGCGCCGCCGCGCCGAAGCCGAGCGCCAGGGTCATCAGGTAGAAGACGCCGATGATGCCGATCGCCCAGAGCACCGACTTCCGGGCCGCCTTGGCGGTGGGCACGGTGTAGAAGCGGACCAGGATGTGCGGCAGGCCGGCGGTGCCGAGCACCAGCGCGATCCCGAGGCTGATGAAGTCGAGTTTGCTGGTGTCGCTGGCCCCGTACTTCAGCCCCGGTTCGAGGAAGGCCGCGCCCTTGCCGCTCGCACTGGCGGCGGCGCCGAGCAGTTCCGAGGGGTTGAAGTGGTACTTGGCGAGCACCAGGACGGTCATCAGCGCGGTGCCGGCGATCAGCAGCACGGCCTTGACGATCTGCACCCAGGTGGTGCCCTTCATGCCCCCTATCACCACGTAGACGACCATCAGCGCGCCGACCGCGACGATGGTCCAGCGCTTGGCGGCGTCCCCGTTGACCCCCAGTAGCAGGGCGACCAGCGTCCCGGCGCCGACCATCTGGGCGAGCAGGTAGAAGATCGACACCACGATGGTGGAGACGCCCGCCGCGGTGCGCACCGGGCGCTGGCGCATCCGGAACGCGAGGACGTCCGCCATGGTGAAGCGGCCGGAGTTGCGCAGCGGTTCGGCGATCAGCAGCAGCGCGACCAGCCAGGCGACCAGGAAGCCGATCGAGTAGAGGAAGCCGTCGTAGCCGGAGAGCGCGATGGCGCCGGCGATGCCGAGGAAGGACGCGGCGGACATGTAGTCGCCGGAGATGGCCAGGCCGTTCTGGAATCCGGTGAAGCCGCGGCCACCGGCGTAGAAGTCGGCCGCGTCCTTGGTCTGCCGCCCGGCCCAGACGGTGATCGCGAGGGTGGCCAGCACGAACAGCCCGAAGAGGGTCATCGTGATGCCGCGGTGCTCCGTGGCGGAGCTGGCGAGCAGGCTCATTCGGCGGACTCCCGGGGAGCGTGGACGACGGCGCCGTGGGCCTCGCGGATCGCGGCGGCGGTCGGGTCGATCCGCCGGTCGGCGTAGCGGGCGTACCAGGCGGCGATGGCGAAGGTGGTGACGAACTGCAGCAGCCCCAGCACCAGGGCCACGTTGATGTGCCCGACGACCTTGGCACCCATCAGGCCGGGCGCGTAGCAGGAGAGCAGCACGTAGAGCAGGTACCAGAGCACGAAGCCGATGGTGACCGGGAAGGCGAAGCTCCGGAACGAGCGCCTCAGGGTACGGAACTCCTCGCTCTCATCGATGAGTTGGACTTCCGTAGGGGTAGTGGTGATCGGCGGCGAATCCACTCTGTCTCTCCTCACTCCTTCGGCGTAGCGGTCGCACACGGGGAACGATCGGACGTGAGGGGCGTCACAATCCGTGTGCGCGCCGCGCAATGCTAGGAGCGTCGCGCCCGCCCCGAAAGGGGTTGACCGCGATCAGCCAGTCGTTCACCCTCTCGCACTATCCAATTGGCCGAAAACCACCACTCACGCCACTTCACAACACCGCCGCCACATGCCGAAGGGGCGGCACCGTCCAGCAGTACCGCCCCTTCTGACGCATCGTCAGAAGGCGATCCGGACCTTCAGCGCCGAGCGGTCGTCCATTGCCCGGTAGCCGTCCGGGACACCGTCCAGGCCCACCGTGCGGTCGAACACCAGACCGGGCTCGATGGCCCCGGAGAGGACGTCCGGCAGCAGGTCGGGGATGTAGGCACGGGCCGGGGCGACGCCGCCATTGAGCGAAACGTTTCGGCCGAACATCTGACCGATGTCGACGCCCGCACTGCCGCCGTGCGGAACGCCGACGTAGCCCACCGCGCCGCCGTCCCGGGCGATCGAGACGGCCGTGCGCATCGACTCCTCGGTCCCGACGGCCTCCAGGACAGCGTGCGCGCCCTGGCCGCCGGTCAGCTCCTTGACCGCCTCGATCGCGGCCTCGCCGCGCTCGGCCACCACGTCGGTCGCGCCGAAGCGCCGGGCCAGGTCGGTGCGGGCGGTGTGCCGGCCCAGCGCGATGATGCGGTCCGCGCCCAGCCGGTGCGCCGCCAGCACGCCGCACAGGCCCACCGCGCCGTCGCCGACCACGGCGACCGTCACGCCCGGGCGCACCCGGGCCGACACGGCGGCGTGGTGCCCGGTGGCCATCACGTCGGACAGCGCCAGCAGCCCCGGCAGCAGCTTCTCGTCGCCCGCGGCCTCCTTCGGCAGCTTCACCAGCGTGCCGTCCGCGAACGGCACCCGCACCGCCTCGCCCTGGCCGCCGTCGGAGCCGACCTGGCCCCAGAACCCGCCGTGCGGGCAGGAGGTCTGCAGGCCCTCCCGGCAGAAGTCGCAGCTGCCGTCCGACCAGACGAACGGCGCCACCACCAGGTCGCCCGGCGCGAAGCCGCGCACCTCGGCGCCCGCCTCCTCGACCACGCCCAGGAACTCGTGCCCGATCCGCTGCCCGGCCACCCGCTGGGCCACCCCGCGGTACGCCCACAGGTCGCTGCCGCAGATGCAGGCGTTCACCACCCGCACCACGACGTCCGTCGGGTGCTGGATCACCGGGTCCGGGACCTCTTCGATCCGGATGTCATTGGGGCCGTGGATCACGGTGGCGCGCATGGGAGTTCGTCCTTACGGAGTCGGCCGTCGGAGGGTGTCGACAGCCGGTGGATGGCGTCGACCGGATAGGCGACGCCTATGCGGAATACTCTATTCCGGTCGCTCGGCCGGAACATTTCGACCGGACACGGGCCCGGCGGCGCTTATCCTGTTGGACCATGCAACCGATCCAGCCCGAGACGTACGGCGCGCCGCGGACCGTCCCGGTCCCCGCCCAGCGCACCGCCGCCCCCGCCGAGGGCTTCGCGGTGGTCGACGTCGAGACCACCGGCCTCGGCCGCTCGGACCGCGTCATCTCGGCGGGCGTCTACCAGCTGGACCCGGACGGCGAGGTCACCGACCACTGGTACACCCTGGTCAACCCCCAGCGGGACCCGGGGCCGGTCTGGATCCACGGCCTCACGGCGGAGCTGCTCTCGGGCGCCCCGACCTTCCCGCAGATCGCCGACGAGTTCGCCGACCGGCTGAACGGCCGGGTCCTGGTCGCCCACAACGCGCTCTTCGACTGGAACATGATCTCGCGCGAGTTCTCCCGGGCCGGCCTGCGCGCCCCGGTCGAGCAGCGGATCTGCACCATGGTGCTCTCCCGCGACCTGCGGCTGCCGCTGCCCAACGGCAAGCTGTCCTCGCTCGCCGCCCACTTCGGCGTCCGCCAGCAGCACGCGCACAACGCCCTGGACGACGCCCGGGTGCTCGCCGAGGCGTTCCGCCCCAGCCTGCACCTGGCGCGCCAGGGCGGCGTCCCGCTGCCGGTGCAGGCCTGCGTGGCGGTCACCGACCTCGGCGAGGACGAGCCCGCCACGCCCGGCCGCGCCTCCTGGACCGGCGCCGCCTACCGCCAGGCCAAGAAGCGCCCGCCCTGCCCGTACCCCAACCCCGGACGCTGGGAGGACGGCAAGCCGCTGGTGCAGGGCATGCGGGTGGCCTTCACCGGCGACACCGCCACCGACCGGGAGCTGCTGGAGGACCGCGCCGCCGAGGCCGGCCTGCACATCGCCACCTCGGTGAGCCGGCTCACCAGCCTGCTGGTCACCAACGAGCCGAACAGCTGGAGCGGCAAGGCCCGCCGGGCCCGCGAGGTCGGCACGCCGGTGGTCGGCGAGGACGCCTTCCTCCAACTGCTCCGCGAAGTCGCGCCGCACCCCGGTGCGTGAGCCGGATGTGAGGTCGGCGTACCGTGCCCATGTGTACCGTTTTCTGCTGACCCGCCAGTGGCTGATCACCATGCTGATCGCGCTGCTGCTGATCCCCGCGACGATCGAGCTGGGCTTCTGGCAGCTGCACCGCCACGAGGCGCGGGTGGCCCGGAACGACCTGATCGGCAAGGCCCTCACCGTCGCCCCGGTGCCGTTCGACACGGTGTCGTCGACCCCCGGCTTCACGGTGCCCAAGGACCTCATCTGGCATCCGGTGACGGCCACCGGGCAGTACGACACGGCGCACGAGTTCGTCGTCCGCAAGCGGACCGACTCCAGCGGGGACACGATCGGCTACTTCGTCATCACCCCGCTCAAGCTCTCCGACGGCAGGGGCAGCATCCTGGTCAACCGCGGCTGGGTGGCCGGCGACGGCGGCGCCACCGCCTACCCGACGGTCCCGGCCGCCCCGACCGGCGAGGTCTCCCTCACCGGTCGGATGCGCGCCGACGAGACCACGGGCAGCAGCGGTATCAAGGACCGCGCCGGCCTGCCCGACCGGCAGTTCAACCTGATCAACACCGAGCAGCAGGCCAAGGAGACCGGCGTCACCACCGTGCTCGGCGGCTACCTGGAGCTCACCGCCACCACCCCGGCCCCCGCCGACCAGCCCGAGCTGATCCCCGAGCCCAACCACTCCGACATCGGCCCGCACATGGCGTACGCGATCCAGTGGTGGCTGTTCACCGCGATGATCCCGGTCGGGGTCGGGGTGCTGGCCCGCCGCGAGGCCAAGGACCGGGCCAAGCAGGCCGCCGAGGCCGAGGTGCCGGTCGAGGCCGTACCGGCGGCCTGAGGCCCCGGCCCGGAAGGACGGCCCCGCAAACGCCCCGGGGAACCGCCTACAGCACGTCCTCCAGCTCGCGCAGCAGCCGCGCCTTGGCCCGGGCTCCGACCACCGAGCGCACCGGCTCGCCGCCGCGGAACACCATCAGCGTCGGCATCGACAGCACCCCGTACGCGGCCTGGGTGCGCGGATTGCGGTCCACGTCCACGCTGACCACCCGCAGCCGGTGCGCCTCCTCGCGGGCGACGTCCGCCAGCACCGGCGCCATCATCCGGCACGGCGGGCACCAGTCCGCCGTGAAGTCCACCAGCACCGGACCTTCGGCCGCCAGCACCTCCGCGGCGAACGTGTCGTCCGTCACCGCGGGCACCCCTGGGATCTGCACCATCGTCTACTCCTTCGCCCATTCGTTCGCCAGTTCACAGCGCGGCGGCTGTCCGGAGGGCTCGGCCGCCAGCCCGTCCCGGGCCCGTACCGCCCGGTCGAACTGCCCGGCCACCCGGGCCCGGACGTCCTGGAGCCGGGCGATGCACTCGTCCAGTTCGGCGAGCTTGCGCCGGTACACCTCCAGCGAGGCCGGGCAGGAGTCGCCCTCGGGGTGGCCCGCCTGGAGGCACTCCACGAACGGACGGGTCTCCTCCAGGCCGAACCCGAAGTCCTGCAGCGTCCGGATCTGCCGCAGCAGCCGCAGGTCCTCCTCGTCGTACGCCCGGTAGCCGTTGCCCGCCCGGCGGGCCGGCAGCAGGCCGAGCTGCTCGTAGTACCGCAGCGCCCGGGTGGTCGTCCCCGCCCGCTCCGCCAGCTCCCCGATCCGCATCCCCGCACCCGCTCTCCCGGCCCGCCTCCGCACGCCGCCGGGACCGACGGTAGACCTTGACCCGGACGTCAACGCCAGCCCGCCCCCGGCCCCACCTCACCCCGGCCCCCTCCACCGCCCCCGGCGCCACGCCACCCCGCCACCCGCCCCCAGCCCTCCCCCTCGCGCCCGCCACCCGGCAGGATGGCCCCATGGATCTTGGACTGAAGGACAAGGTGTACGTGGCCACCGGCGCCACCCGGGGCCTCGGCTTCGCCGCCGCCCGGGAGCTGGCCGCCGACGGTGCCCGGGTGCTGGTCAGCGGGCGCGGCAAGGAGTCCGTGGCCGCCGCCGTCGCCGAGCTGGACGCCATCGGCGGCGCCGGGACGGCCCACGGCCTGGCCGCCGACAACGCCGACCCGGCGACCGCCGAACGGCTGATCGCCGAGGCGACCGGGCACTTCGGCCGGCTCGACGGCGTACTGATCAGCGTCGGCGGCCCCCAGGCCGGCCCGGTGGCCACCGCCCCCGAGGAGGCCTGGCGCGACGCGTTCGAGTCGGTCTTCCTCGGCGCGCTGCGGCTCGCCCGCGCCGCCGCCGCAGCCCTCGGCGAGGGCGGCGTGATCGGCTTCGTGCTCTCCGGCTCGGTGCGCCAGCCGATCCCCGGCCTGGGCATCTCCAACGGCCTGCGCCCGGGGCTGGCGATGGCCGCCAAGTCCCTCGCCGACGAGCTCGGCCCGCGCGGCATCCGGGTGGTGGGCCTGCTCCCGGCCCGGATCGACACCGACCGGGTGCGCGAGCTGGACTCCCTGGGCGGCGACCCGGACCGCGCCCGCGCTCAGGCCGCCGCGACCATCCCGCTCGGCCGCTACGGCACCCCCGAGGAGTTCGGCAAGGTCGCGGCCTTCCTGCTCTCCCCCGCCGCCTCCTACCTGACCGGTGTGATGATCCCCGTCGACGGCGGCGCCCTGCGCCCCCTCTAGGACGCACACGGGGGCGGGCGTCCGACTCCGCCCGCCCCCGGTTCACTCCACCCGCGGGGGCCTGCGCCGCCCTCGGCGCCGTCGCGACTCGGGCCGGGCGGCCTGGAGGACCCGGATCCGCAGGTCGGCGGGGAGTTCCGGGAGGCCCAGGCTGGTCCGGGCGTCGGTTCGCGGGCCGGTGTCGAAGTGCTCCACCAAGGCCGCCGGATCGCCACCGGGGGTGAGCCGGACAGCACCCCGCAGCCGCGGATGCCCAGGTGCGCGCACCAGGCGTACGCCCGCGCGCTCGACTTCGGGGAGCGTGGCCGTCCCGTTCTCCAGTGCCTCTTCCAGCGCCCGGGTGCGGACCCGCAGCCGGAGTCCGGTGGCACCGGGCGTCGGCACGACGAGGCCGGCCGGGCCGCTGCGCCGCAGCTGCGCCACCAGCCACCAGGCGGTGCCCGCGATCACCACGGCCAGCCCGCCGATGACGGTGGGCCACCACCAGGTCGAATCCGCCCAGCGGGTGCGCGAGCGGGCACTGAGCACCGGCTGGTCCGGGGAGGTGAGCGGCCACCAGCCCGGCGGGTCGGCGCCGAGCCGCCGGTACAGGTCGAGCCCGCCGGCCAGCACCAGCACGCCGACGGCCAGCAGCACCGCCCCGACCACCCCCAGCAGCAGCCGGTTGACGCCCGTCCGCCTCATCCCGCCGCCCCCACCCCGGGCCCCGCCCGCACGTCGAGGCGCAGCGGCCGGGCCAGCGTCACCCGCGCCAGCTCGTCCCGCAGTTGGCACTGGACCGACACCGGGTCCGCCGCCCCGATGAGGGTGACCCGGACGCGCCGGCGGCTGATCCGGATCCGCAGCTCGTCGATGCCCTGGAGTCCGGCGGCGCGGTCGGCGAGCAGGTGCCCGATGCCGGCCCGGTCGATGGCGGCGCCGGTGTCGCCGTGCGGGCGCAGCGGGAGCCAGCGGCCGAGACCGGGGGCGAGGGCCAGCCAGAGCAGCACCCCGCCGAGGAGGACGGCGGTGCCGGCACCCACCAGCACCCACAGGTCGTCGAGGTGACGGGTGGCCAGGTCGTCGGCGATCCGGGCGCGCCACCGGCGGGTCGGGTACCCGGCGCGGACGGCGACCACGTCGTACAGCAGCGCGCCCGCGAGCACCAGCAGCACGGTGGCGACGAGCGCCGCGACGACGGCCCGCGGCGCCCGCGGCCGCCGCACCTTCTCCGGCGGGGGCCCGTCCCCGGCCGCCGTCGCCTCCTCGCCGGGCACCGGTTCGCCCCCCGCACTCATGACACTCCCCCGGTCACCAGCCGCTCCACGACGACGACCACCTCGGACACCCTGGTCCCGGTGAACCCGGCGACCTGCGCGGCGACGCGTTCGCGGACGGCCCGGGCGAGCGCCGCGAGGTCGGCGGGGAAGGGCAGTGCGACAGCGACCCGGACGGTCACGGTGCTGCCGGGCACGGCCACCGAGACGGCGGGCGGTGCGCCCTTGACGGTGCGGCCGGTCCAGGCGTCGGCGAGGGCCTCGCGGGCGGCCCGGGCGGCGATGCGGGCGTAGACGCGGTCGGCGATCCGGAGTCGGCCCCGGGCCGCGGGTTCGCGGCGGGCACTGGTGGTGGGAGCCGTCATCAACGGCGCCGGTCGCGGCCGCGGAGCAGGTCGCCGAGGTCGCCCAGCTCGATGTCGCCCTCCAGCAGGCGGCCGGCCACGAAGCCGACCAGCCCGAGCGCGGCGACCAGCAGGAACGCCGCGAAACCGCCGAAGTACCCGGCGAAGCCGAGGGCCATGCCCACCACCAGGCCGACGATGGCCAGGTTCATCCGCTACTCCTCGTCCTCGCTGCCGCCCGCCGCCGGGCGCTTCGTGGGCTCGCTACTTGAGTTTGGGCCGCTGCCCCGCGACGACCGTCTCCTCTTCCTCCTCCTCGACGTCCGGCTCGTCGGGGAGGTGGACGTCGTTGACCGCGATGTTGACCTCGACGACTTCCAGGCCGGTCATCCGCTCGACCGCGTCGATGATGTTCTCCCGTACCTGCCGGGCGAGTTCGGGGATGACCACGCCGTACTCGACGACCAGGGCGATGTCGATGGCGGTCTGCTTCTCGCCGACCTCGGCCTTGATGCCGCGCCCGACGCCGGACTTGCCGCCCGGCACCCGGTCGCGCATCGCGCCGAAGGTGCGGGCGAGGCCAGAGCCGAGGGCGTGGATGCCGTTGACCTCGCGGGCGGCCATCCCGGCGATCTTCTCGACCACGCCGACGGCCAGCGCCGTGCGGCCGCGCTCGCCGGTCGGCTTGCCGGCGTCGGTCGCGGCGGAGGCCGAGGACGGCGCGTGGGCGGCGGAGCCGGCGGCCGCGGCGTGGCCGGGGTTCTTGTGCATGGTGGCGGGGGTCGGAGTGTCAGGCATGGGGGCGCATCTCCCGTCGTACGGCTCCAGCTATATCGCAAATCCCCATAACTCTGACATTTCGCCACGTTCCGCGCCCGCCGGGAGGGCCACCGGGATGCCTCCGGAACGCCGAGGGCCCGGCCCGGGGAGCACTCCCCGGGCCGGGCCCGTTCACACGACGCAGCCTGGCTAGTCGCCGATCCCGGCGAGGTCCCGCAGGCGGCGGGCCTGCGCCGCCCGTTCGGCCGAGCGCTGCTCGTCGAAGGAGCGGCCGGCGGCGCCCTGGAGCAGGGCCTTGGTCTCGATGACGGCGTTGCGCGGCGCGCCCAGCAGGGCGGCGGCGAGGTCGCGGGCGGCGGCGTCCAGTTCCGCACCGGGGACGGCCAGGTTGGCCAGCCCGATGGCGGCGGCCTCCTCGGCGCCGACCCAGCGGCCGGTGACGCAGATCTCCAGCGCCCGCGCGTAGCCGACGAGTTCGGTGAGCGGCTTGGTGCCGGCCAGGTCGGGGACGAGGCCGAGCGAGGTCTCCTTCATGGCGAACTGGACGTCGTCGGCGACGACGCGCAGGTCACAGCCGAGGGCGAGCTGGAAGCCGGCGCCGACGGCATGGCCCTGGACGGCGGCGATGGAGACCAGGTCGGGGCGGCGCCACCAGGTGAAGGCCTGCTGGTAGGAGGCGATGGTGTCGTCGAGCTCCTGGTCGGGGGCGCTGGCGAGCTGGAGGAAGGTGGGCTCGCCGGGGATGCCCTCGGGGGTGAACATGGCCCGGTCCAGGCCCGCCGAGAAGGAGACGCCCTCCGCACGCAGCAGGACCACCCGGACGCCGCCGGGCAGGTCACGGCCCGCGGCGGCGAGGGCGCGCCACAGGGCGGGCGACTGGGCGTTGCGCCGCTTGGGCTGACACAGGGTGACGACGGCGAGCTCGCCGTCGATCTCCAGGCGGACGCCGTCCTGCTCCCAGCTCGGGGCCTGCGGGTCGGTGACGGGGGCGGTCATGCGGGGACCTCCGGTGGCGAGGGGCTTGGCTACCGGAGAGTAACAAACCTGGGCGCACGCCGGCAGGGCGCCGGCCCGGAAAGATCGACGGAAGGAGCGCGCCCGGGGGCGGACGACACCCCGGACATGACGATCGGCGGCCGGTCCACTCGACCCGAGGGCGGACGATCGGTTCTCGTCTCCCCGGTCGGCGCCCTGCCGCCGCGCCATTCAGCCATGAGCTGACGGACCGTCAGGAACCGGCCCCGGCGGTCGCCTTGTTCTTGCCACGCGTGGCACCACCGCGGCCCCGGAGAATGACTCCGGACTCGCTCAGCATCCGGTGCACAAAGCCGTACGAACGACCGGTCTCCTCCGCGAGAGCGCGAATGCTCGCCCCGGAGTCGTACTTCTTCTTGAGATCGGCCGCGAGCTTCTCACGCGCGGCACCGGTCACCCGGCTGCCCTTTTTCAGAGTCTCGGCCACCCGTGCCTCCTCGTAGCGTTGCTCGGTCAGATTCCCATGATCACCCATCCACCGCGTCCTGGCCACCCATTCGGCAAGGTCGATGTCGGGAATGCGTGGTCCTGCGGTGGTGATCCGAGCGCATCAGGGCGCTCACGTAGAGTGCGCGCCCCCGGGCGGATTCCGCCATCCGCCGAGAAAGGGCTGATCAGCAGTGTCGGCCCGACCACGATCGAGTGGCGGGCCGACAGGAAGTCCTTAAACGGAATCCAGGCTTTCTTCATTCCCGGACACGCCGTAAGTACTAGTTTTTCTGGTCCTAAAAGCGGAGATCGCGTCTACACCCGGTCAGGCCAGCGAGACCAGATCGGCGTACGCCGGGCTCCAGAGGTCCTCGACCCCGTCCGGCAGCAGGATGATCCGCTCCGGCTGGAGCGCCTCCACGGCGCCCTCGTCGTGGGTGACCAGCACGACCGCGCCGGAGAACTCCCGCAGTGCGCCGAGGATCTCCTCGCGGCTGGCCGGGTCGAGGTTGTTGGTGGGCTCGTCGAGCAGCAGCACGTTGGCGCTGGAGACCACCAGCGAGGCCAGCGCGAGCCGGGTCTTCTCACCGCCGGAGAGCACCCCGGCCGGCTTGTCGACGTCGTCGCCGGAGAACAGGAAGGAACCGAGGATCTTGCGGATCTGCACCAGGTCGGTGTCCGGCGCGGAGGAACGCATGTTCTCCAGCACCGTGCGGTCCGGGTCCAGGGTCTCGTGCTCCTGGGCGTAGTAGCCGATCTTCAGGCCGTGGCCCGGGATCACCTCGCCGGTGTCCGGCTGCTCCACCCCGGCGAGCATCCGCAGCAGGGTGGTCTTGCCCGCGCCGTTGAAGCCGAGGATGACGACCCGCGAACCGCGGTCGATGGCCAGGCCGACGTCGGTGAAGATCTCCAGCGAACCGTAGGACTTGGAGAGCCCGCTGGCCGTCAGCGGGGTCTTGCCGCAGGGCGCCGGGTCCGGGAAGCGCAGCTTGGCGACCTTGTCGTTCTGGCGCACCTGCTCCAGGCCGGAGAGCAGCTTCTCGGCACGGCGGGCCATGTTCTGCGCGGCCACCGTCTTGGTCGCCTTGGCCCGCATCTTGTCGGCCTGGGAGTTGAGGGTCGCGGCCTTCTTCTCGGCGTTGGCCCGCTCGCGCTTGCGGCGCTTCTCGTCGTCCTCACGCTGCTGCTGGTACTGCTTCCAGCCCATGTTGTAGACGTCGATGGCGGAGCGGTTGGCGTCCAGGTAGAAGACCTTGTTGACGACCGTCTCGACCAGCTCGACGTCGTGCGAGATGACGATGAAGCCACCCTTGTAGGTCTTCAGGAAGTCCCGCAGCCAGACGATCGAGTCGGCGTCGAGGTGGTTGGTGGGCTCGTCGAGCAGCAGCACGTCGGAGTCCGAGAACAGGATCCGGGCCAGCTCGACGCGGCGGCGCTGACCACCGGAGAGGGTGTGCAGCTCCTGGTTCAGGATGCGGTCCGGCAGGCCCAGGGCGGCCGCGATGGTGGCGGCCTCGGCCTCAGCGGCGTACCCGCCCTTGGTGAGGAACTCGGTCTCCAGGCGCGCGTACTTCTTCATCGCGTTGTCCCGGGTGGCGCCCTGGCCGTTGGCCATCCGGTCCTCGTTCTCGCGCATCTTCTTGAGCACGGTGTCGAGGCCGCGGGCGGAGAGGATGCGGTCCTTGGCGAGGACGTCCAGGTCGCCGGTGCGCGGGTCCTGCGGGAGGTAGCCGACCTCACCGGAGCGGGTCACCGTGCCCGAGGCCGGCATGCCCTCGCCGGCCAGCACCTTGGTCAGCGTGGTCTTGCCGGCGCCGTTGCGCCCGACCAGGCCGATCCGGTCGCCGGCGGCGACCTTGAAGTTCGCGGACTCGATCAGGATTCGGGCACCGGCGCGCAGCTCAAGGGCGTTGGCGGAAATCATGGCGGAAACTACTCCTGGGACGTGGGCGGGCGGCCGGACGGGGCCCGGGGCCGGGCAGCGGGAAGGGGCGTCGTCGGTGGTCGGCACAGCGCACGAGGCGGTGCCGCGCGCCCGCTATTGCCCGGAGAAGTCAGCCATGACGGCAAGTCTACCGGGCCGCGCGGGAACCCCCGGGGCTACCGCCCAGGGGTACCGGCGGTCCGGCGTTACTGCTGGGACTGCTGGGACTGCTGAGGCTGCTGCGCCTCGGGCTGCATGGGCGGCTGGCCATCCACCGGGGCGTCCTGACCCACCGGGGCGTCCTGGGCCGGGCTCGCCGCCGGGTCGGTGCAACCGCCCTGCGGACGGACCGCCGCGAACGGCGCGGACGGGCTGCCGCAGGCCGCCTCGGGGGCGGCCGCCTTGGTGTCGAACACCCGGGCCGGAACGATCGGGCCGTCGGTGATCAGCACCCGGCTGCCGTCCAGCGCCTTGACCGAGGCGCTCGGGCCGGTGTTCAGCTGCCAGCCGGTGCTGTCCAGCCGGTACCCGTTGATGCCGCCGGAGACGGCCTGCCCGGCGCTGTTGGTGCAGCTGCGCGGGACGAGCACGGCGTACTCGGTGCCGACCGTGCGCAGCGGGTCGTAGACGCAGCTGCCGGGCGGCTTGGAGTTGTAGCGCAGGTCACCGTCGGCGTCGCGCAGGCCCATGGTCAGGTTCGGGGTCACCACGGCCACCCAGGCGGAGCCGCCCTGCGGGACGGTGTGCAGGGCCGCCGCGGCCCGCTCCTGGGCCAGCTCCTTGCGCTGCGCGTCGGTGCGCTTGTCGGCGCCGGGCTCGCCGTCGCCGCGCAGCCAGTCCGCCAGGCCGGGCACCGCCCGGTGCCAGCGCACCTCGTGGTCGCCCGGGCGCACCGAGGTGACCAGGCCGTCGTCCCAGACCACGATGGCGTTGTCCCCCGCCATCGACAGGTACAGCGCGGTGGCGCCCTCGCGGCGGTAGGACCAGGCCTGCTCGCCGCTCTGCCGGTGGAAGGCCTCCAGTCCGGGGCCGACCTTCAGATCCAGGTCGGCCGTGCTCAGCGACTGCGTGCTGACCGGCGTGGCCTCCGCCTCGCCCGGCCCCGCCACCCGGTCGCCGAACGGCACCGGCTTGTTGGCGTGCGCCGCCGCACCGGCCGCAAGGACCAGCATCACCGCCAGGGCAGGCAGGATCGAGCGGGGGGTCAGTACACGCAGCGGCTTCCAGGACACGGCCGGAGCGTACCTTTCACCGGGCACGCGAGTCAGCCTGGAATCGCCCCCGCCCCACCCCTCGGACCGCGCGTCCGGCCGCGCGCGCCCTCCCCGCGCACCCGCCCGCCCACCTGCACCGTCGGTGCCGAGGCCGGGCCGCCGCCCGCTCCGGGGCCCGGCGCCGGGGCCCGGCCGGACCGTTACAGAGCTGATACACGCGGCGAGGCCCGGCCGGGCGTTGCGGCAGACGGCGTTCGAATACCGCCCACTTTAGGGTGACATTCGGCTTTTCCGACGCCCGCCGGGCCTACTGTCGGCGAGCGGAGCGCCACGGTCCGTCCAGCGCGCCCCCGCCCCGCGACGCCCGGAGGAGAGACCATGCGAATCGGCCGCCTGACGCTGGCCGCCGCCGCCCTGCTGCTGATGGCCACGGCCAGCGTCCCGGCCGGGTCGCCGCTCAGCCAGACCGAACGGCACACCCTCTCCTCGGACGCCTTCGAGCCGCGCGGCGCCGCCCCCCGCCCGCCCGTCCAGCGGCCCAAGCACGAGCCGCCGTTCGGCGCCTTCGTCGGTTCCTGGGACGACTACATCCCGCAGATCGGCCAGTACGCGCAGTGGCTGGGCGACGCCAACCTGCAAGTCGGCCACACCTACCTGGCGGGCAACAGCTGGGCCGACGTCGAGGGCGAGCTGATGGTGCTCGGCATGTGGTCGCAGTGGCGGCTGGCCGACCCGTCCCGGACGCTCGTCCTCGGCGTGCCGATGCTGGTGCCCAACGAGGCGAACGTGCCGGACGGCGAGGTCGCCAAGCTGCTCGCCCAGGGCGCGCGCGGGGACTTCGACCGGCACTTCCTGCGGCTCGCCCACCGGCTGGTGTCCCTCGGCGGCGCGGACACCGTGCTCACGCTCGGCTGGGAGATGAACGGCGTCACCTACACGCACCGCTGCAAGCCCGACCCGTCCGCGTGGAAGGCGTACTGGCGACGGATCGTCGGCGTGATGCGCTCGGTGCCGGGGCAGCGGTTCCGCTTCGACTTCACCCCGAACCGGGGCCTGGACGCCATCCCGTGGACCAAGTGCTACCCCGGCGACGACGTGGTCGACATCATCGGCATGGACAACTACGACCAGCCCGCCGGGGGCACCTTCGACGACTACGTGCGCGAGCCGTACGGGCTTCAGGACCAGGTGGAGTTCGCCGCCAAGCGCGGCAAGCCGGTCTCCTACCCGGAGTGGGGGCTGTTCCACAACGGCGACAACCCGGAGTTCGTGCAGCGGATGGTCGAGTGGATGCGCACCCACGACACCGCCTACCAGACCGTCACCGACTACTGCCCGCACGGCTTCTTCGAGTGCGACCGCAACCCGCGCTCCGCCGCCCGGTTCAAGCAGCTGATGTCCGGGTCGAAGGGGGCGCCGGAGGTGGTGCCGACGGCGCCCCAGGCCCCCGTCCCGCCGATCGTCCCGCCGCGCCCGCCCACGCCCTCGGCCGTGCCCGGGGCCCCGAGCGTGGTGCCCGGCCCGTCCGCGAGCCCGTCGCCGGGCCCCTCGGCCACCACGTCGGCAAGCCCCTCGGCGAGCCCGTCCGCGAGCCCGTCGGCGGCCCGGACGCCCGCCCGGCGCTGAGCCCGGGCGGGGGCGGTCAGCCGCGGCGGCGGGCCAGCAGGGCCTCCTTGAGCCGCGGGAAGCGGGTCCGCAGCACGTGCGCCGCCTGCTGGCGGACGCGCACCGCGCCGGACCGGGCGACGGCCGCCGGCGCCGGCCCGGGCGGACCGAACAGCAGGCGCTGGTTGGACAGCTGGTCCGGCCGCCAGCGCTGCTTGTAGGGCTCCTGGCCGCGCAGCAGGCCGAGCAGCGGGACGCCCGCGCCGACCGTCTCGTCCAGGGCGGCGCTGAACAGCAGCCCGGCGATGTCCAGCCGCTCGCGCAGCACCGGGTGCGCGCCGTACATGTACAGGCCACCGAAGGAGGGGCAGAGCAGCAGCAGGTTCACCGCGACCAGTTCGCCGTTCAGCCGGAACTGGTGGACGGCCGCCCTGCCGGTGGCGACCAGGCCGACGGTGGACTCGGTCAGGTGGCGGGCGAAGCGCTCGGTGCGGTGCTCCGGGGTGACGCCGCGCTCCTGCCACTGCAGGAAGTGCAGCCGCAGCAGGCCCTCCAGCGCCGCCGGCACCTCGGCCGCCGGCGTCGAGCTGACCTGCACCCCGGCCTCGGCGATCTTGCGCAGCTTCACCCGGCTGCGCTGCGCGGTCTTGCCGGGCACCCGCTTCAGCAGCCGGTCCATCGGGACGGCCGGCAGGTACTGGCAGAGCGAGTCCTGGTAGCGGCGGCGTCGGCCGTGCCAGTGCTCGTACACCCGCTGCACCGCCGCCTCGGGGTGCACCTCGCGCAGCTCCAGGGAGTGCCACGGGCGGGTGAGCGGGAGGGCGGCGGCGAACTCGGCGGCGGCCCGGTCGGCGCAGTCGTCGTCGAGCAGCACGTCGGAGTAGTCGACCAGCCCGGCGCCCAGGGCGGTCAGCCCACCGAGCGGGCCGCCGCGGCGCCTGAAGGCACCCGCGCCGACCAGCAGGCCGTCCCGGCGGACGAGCACCACCAGCAGGCTGCCCGGGCTGCCGTAGTGGCGCCACCAGGAGCGCTGCCAGTCGGCGGCCTGGAAGAAGGTGGCGGTCCGGCAGCGGGCGGCCAGGTCGTCCCACTCCTCGGCGAGGGTGTCCAGAGCGTCGTCCTCACGGCGCAGCTCGGTGGTCCAGCCCGGCGCAGCCGGCTGGGCGGGGAGGCCGGCGTGCCGGGTCTCAGTGCTCATCGCCCGCTCCCGGCCGCGGCCTTCTCCTTGGCCGGGGGCTCCTCGGCGCTCTTCTTCGCGGCAGCGGCCTTCCCGGGCTTCTCTTCCGCCTTCCCGGGCTTCTCTTCCGCCTTCTCGGCCTTCTCGGCCTGGCCGGTCTTGCCGGCCTGGTCGGCGGCGGGCGGCTCCTCGCCGCGCGGGCGGGGGGTGGCCGGCGTCGTCGGCTCCACCGGGGCCCCGGCGGGCTCGGCGGCCTCCGGCAGGGCGGCCTCGCCCCGGCGGCGGGTCATCATCACCAGGGCCCCCACCAGCAGCCCGGCCGCGCCACCGACCGCGACGTCCAGCGTGGCGGACGGGGTGGTCGGCTTGTCCGGCTCGGCGGCCGGGGCCAGCGTCACCAGCCGGACGCTGGTGTCCCTGCTGCTGGTGTTCGCGAAGGAGACCAGCGAGCGGGCCACCGCGTCGGCGGTCTGGGCCGCCTCCTGGGGGCGCGTCCCGGTGCCAGTGATCTCGATCATCGGGGCGTCCGGGGAGGTGGTCCCGTGCACCAGGGACTCCAGCTCGGCACGGGTGTGGCCGGTCTCGGCGGCCGCCACCGCAAGCACCTGCGGCTGGCCCGCCAACCGCCCGTACGCCTGGGCGAAGTTGGTCGCGGTGGCGGCTTCCCCCGGGTTCTGCGGCACCACGAGGACGTAGGCGCTGGCGGCGTACGAGGGGTGCGAGACGACGGCGTACCCGGCGCCGGCCGCGGCGCCCAGCGGCACCGCGAGCGCCACCGGCCACCAGCGGCGGACCAGGTGGCGGGCCCTTCGGCGCGGTGTGGTCATGGGTGTGACTCCTTGGGTATGTGACGGCGGTTCCGGCGGCGGCGGGCGGTCAAGCGCGGGCCAGCCGGTCGTAGAGGGCGCCCAGGTCTGCGGCGACCCGGGCGATGTCGTAGTGGCCGACCGCCGGGGGGTGCGGCAGCGGATCGGAGTTGTGGTCGTTCAGGTGCCGCAGGTCGCGCAGCGCGGCGGCGTACGCGGCGCCCTCGGACGGGATCCGGCGGGCCTGCGGGGCGGCGCTGGGCGGCAGTTCGTCGAGCGCCGGGCAGGCGCTGTGCCGCACCGGCAGGCCGGCCGCGAGGCCCTCCAGGATGCCGAGGCCGAAGGTCTCCGCGGTGGAGGGGGCGGCCAGCACGTCCAGGGCGGTCAGCAGGTCGGGCACGTCGTCGCGCTCGCCGGTGAGCACCAGCCTTTCCCGGACGCCGAGTTCGGCGGCCCGGTGCTCCAGCGCGGCGCGCTCCGGGCCCGCGCCGACCAGCACCAGCCGGGCGGCCGGGTCGAGAGCGGCGAGGGCCTCCAGCAGCACCTCGAAGCGCTTGCCGGGGACCAGCCGGCCGACTCCGCCGACCACCCAGCTCCCCTCCGGCAGGCCGAGTTCGGCCCGCAGCCGGCGGCGGGTGGCGGCCCGGTCTGCGGCCGGGCGGCGGTAGCGGGCGGAGTCGATGCCGTTGGGGATCAGCTCGACCCGGGCCGGTGGGACGCCCCAGGAGTGCAGCGTCTGGGCGACCTGCCGGGAGACCGCGACGGTGGTGCTGCCGAGTCGCTCGGCCGCCAGGTAGAGGCCCTTGACGCCGCGGGTGACCGGGCGGCCCTCGATCACCCCGGCGTGCAGCGAGTGCTCGGTGGAGACCACCGTGCGGACCCCGGCGAGCCGGGCCGCCAGCCGGCCGTACAGCTGCGCCCGGTACAGGTGGGTGTGCACCAGGTCGTAGCGGCCGGAGCGGACCAGCCGGACCAGCCGGGGCAGCGCGCCCAGGTCGCGGTTGCCGCGCATGCCGAGGTGGTGGACGGTCACCCCGTCGGCGCGCAGCGCGGCGGCGACCGTGCCGGGGTTGGTCAGTGCGACCACCTCGCACTGCTGGTGTGCGGGCAAGTGCCTCAGCAGCAGGTGGAGTTGGCGCTCGGCGCCGCCCGAGTCGAGGCCGGTGACGATGTGCAGGACCCTCACGGCCGGGCCCCCCGCCGGGCGGCCAGGGGGCTTCGGCGCAGCTCGGTGACGGCGTCGCGCAGCCGCTGCCGGCCACGTTTGGCGCGCAGCCGCCAGGCGCCGTCGCGGTCGCCGACGTAGCAGCGGGGCAGCGCGAAGCGGCCGGTGAGCGGGGAGTGCGCGATGGCGCAGGCGTAGTCGTAGCCGGCGTCGCGCACGGCCTCGGTGGCGGGCAGGTCGACGGCGCCGTACGGATAGCAGAAGCCGGTGACCGGGCCGCCGACCACCTCCTCCAGGAGGCGCCGGCTCTCCCGGGTCTGCACCGCCAGGACATCGGCCGGCAGGCCGGGCAGCGCCTGGTGGCCGAGGCCGTGCGAGCCGATCTCCCAACCGGCGGCGGCGAGTTCGGTGACCTCCTGGACGGTGAGCAGCTGCTTGCGCGGCCCCTTCGCGTCCCAGCCGTTGTCCTGGCCGAGCAGGTCGGCGACCACGTACGCGGTGGCGGTGAAGCCGTACGCCTGGAGGATCGGCACGGCGTGGCGCGCGAAGTCCGCGTAGCCGTCGTCGAAGCTCAGCCCGACCAGTCCGCCGTCCCGGCCGACGGCCCGGGCCCGCATCAGCTCGCGCACGGAGACGCCGCGCCGCCCGCGCCGGTGCAGCCAGGCGACCTGCTCGGCGAACCGCTCGGGGCTGACGGTCAGCTGGTACGGGTCCTCCTTCTCGACCGCCACCGAGTGGTACATCAGGATCCACGGCGAGGAGGAACCGGGGCCGGACGGTTCGCCGAGCGGGCGGCGGCTCCTGGGCAGCTGCGCCTTCGGCCCGGCGGGGTCGGTGTACGGGAGGTCGCCACGTGGTGCGGCTGCGGCCGGTACGGCCTGGCGGCGGACGCCCGCCTGGGCCGAACGGACGGTTCCCCGTTCATTGTCCATGGGGAAGCTTCCCTTCATCGGCGACGGTTGGCGGGTTCAGGGCCCGGGCCACGGCGAGGACCGGACCGCGCACCTCACGCGCGCCGAGGCCGGTGCCGAGGACGGCGAAGGCCAGCGCCACGGTGAGGCCCCCGAGGAGGGTGGAGAGCAGGGGGCCGGCGGCCAGCCCGGCGACGGCGGCGCCGAGGGCGGTGGCGCCGCCGGCGGCGGCCACCAGCCGGGCGTGGCCGCCGAGCACCCGGCGCAGCCGCAGCGGGATGCCGCGCAGCACCAGGCCGTGCAGCAGCAGTGCGGCGGTGGCGGTGATGCCGGCCGCGTTCCCGGCGGCGAGCCCGAGGGCGCCGAAGCGGGGGGTGGCGAGCAGGCTGACCACGACGGTGACGCCGAGGCCGAGCAGCATCGCGGCGACCGGGAACCAGTCCAGCAGCCGGCGGCCGCCGTCCTCGGTGCCCGGATCGTCGGCCCGGCGGACCACCGGGCGCAGCGAGAAGTACGGGCGGATCATCACGCCGATCAGCGCCTGGGCGGGCAGGCCGAAACTGTAGACCCGGATGACGGCGGCGGTGGCGGCGGTGTCCTGCGGGCCGAAGGCGCCGCGCTGGAAGAGCAGCGAGACCACCGAGGGAGCGCAGGCCATCAGGAAGGCGGTGCCGCCCAGGACGACCGCCGCGGCCTGGCCGAGGTCCTTCTCGACCCGGTCCCGGGCGGCGGCGAGGTCCCCGGCCGCCAGCGCCCGGGCGACCAGCGGGAAGGTGACGGTGCAGATCAGGATGCCGGCCGTCATGGCCAGTTGGGAGACCTTGGCGGCGTAGTTGAGGTGCGAGATGGTACCGGGCGGCAGCGCCGAGCCGAGGTAGCGCTCGACGAAGACCTGCGACTGGCGGGTCAGGGTGAACGCGGCCACCGGCAGCAGGGCGAACGGCATCAGCACCAGCGCCTTGCGGGAGCGGCCGGCGCGGCCCGCGCCGGGGTGCGATCCCGGGCCCGCACCCTGGCGCAGCCGGCGCAGGAACGGGGCGACCAGCAGGCCGGCCATCAGCAGGCTGCCGAGCGCGACGCCCAGGGCGGCGGAGCGCACGCCCAGGAAGGACTGGCAGCCGAGCAGCACGGCGAGGATGCCGACGTTGTAGGCGACGTAGATGCCGGCCGGCGCGGTGAAGCGGTGGTGGGCGCGCAGCGCGGCGGCGAGGTAGCCGGCCACGCCGAACGGCAGCACGGTGATCGCGGTGATCCGGGTGCAGGTGACGGCGAGGCCGGGGTTGGCCAGGCCGGGGGCGAGCAGCTCGACCAGCTGCGGGGCGCCGAGGGCGGCGGCCAGCGCGAGCCCGCTGAGCGCGAGCAGCAGCCAGGGCAGGGTGGCGCGGACCAGTTGGCGGACCGGGTCGGGGGCGTCCGGGTCCTCCTCGCGCAGCACCAGGGCGAGCGCGAAGGCGGGCACCATGAGGAAGGACATGGCGTCCTCGATCAGCAGCGGCGCGGCCGTCTCCGGGACGGTCCAGGCGACCAGGAAGGCGTCGGTGCCCTGGTTGGCGCCGAAGTAGCGGGCCAGCAGGAGGTCGCGCAGCAGGCCGAGGCCGGATCCGGCGGCGCTGAGGACGGCGGTGATGCCGAAGGCCTTGGCGAGGAAGCCGCGCCTGGGGGCCGGGTCGGGCCCGGACGGCGGGCCGTCGGCGGCGCCGCGCGGGGCGGGCACGGCGGAGGCGAGGGCCGGCTGGTCGGTGGTCATCGCGGGTCGGCCTCCGCGACGCAGGCCCGGGCCGCGAGGCCGAGGACGACGGAGGTCAGCACGGTGGTGGTGCCACCGATGTCCGCGTACAGGAAGTCGACCAGCACCCAGGTGAGCAGGGCCAGGGCGGCGAGGGCCGGGCCGCGGGAGTGGCGCAGGCAGCCGAGCAGCAGACCGAGGAAGAGCGCGGCGTAGGCGACGATGCCGATCAGACCCTGCTCGCTGAGCACCAGGAAGTACATGTTGTGCGGGGAGAGCAGCGGTTCGCGCTGGAAGCCGATGGTGGGGTCGGCGGCGTCGCTGCCGGAGGAGAGCCGCAGCGGGGCGTGGCTGTCGCGCAGTTGCTGGAAGGCCTTGGGGCCGGCGCCGTGGACGGGGTGGTCCTGCCAGATCCGCCCGGCGGTGGACCACAGGTCGTAGCGGTCGGAGACGGACTGGTCGGGGGCGGCGGAGACGGAACCGATCGAGCTGAGACGCTCGGTGACGCCGGAGGCGCCGAGGCCGAGGCCGCCGACCAGGACGACCGCGGCGGCCAGGCCGAGGACGGCGCCGCGGACGGCGAGCCGGGCGTCGGCGCGCAGCAGCAGCACGGTGGCCGCGGCGGCGGTGGCGATCCAGCTGCCGCGGCTGAACGAGACGGCGAGCGGGAAGGCCAGGAAGGCGGCGGCCGCGAACATGGCGCGGCGCAGCCGGACGTCGCCGCCGGGGCGGCGCTCGGCGAGCGCCAGGGCCAGGGCGGCGAGCAGGCCGTAGCTGACGACCGTGGACATCGCCATGATGTCGAGGGCGCCGAAGGTGCCGACGGCCCGGATCGGCTGGCCGGTGTAGGAGGCGCCGGTCCGGGTGAGGTACTGGTGCGCGCCGACCACGCCCTGGATCAGCGCGGCGAGCACGAAGGAGCCGAGGACCAGCCGCTGGTCGACGCGGTCGCGCAGCGAGCAGAGCACCCCGGCCGGTACCAGGACGAACACCTGGGTGAGCCGGACGAAGCCGGTGAGGCTGGTGGCCGGGTCGATCGAGCCGACGGTGGCGACGGCGGCGGCGACCACGATGCCGCCGAACAGCACGCAGGTGGCGCGGCTGACGGCGGGCAGCCGCCCGCGCAGCAGGTTGAGCGCGGTGAGGGCGACCAGGGCCAGCGAGGCCACGTCGGCGGCGGTGACGTGGACGGCGGCGGCGACGTCCTTCTCACCGGTGGGCACGCAGACCAGCAGGACGGTCGCCGCGGCGAGCGGGCTGGGCCGGTCCGCGAGCGCGGGCAGCGCCTTGCGTAACGCGAGCCGCGGGACGGCGGGAAGGGTCAGGGCCACGCGGGTCAGCTCCCGTCCGGGTGGAGCAGCAGGACCGCGGTGCGGCACAGGATCTTGACGTCCTGCCAGAGGCTCCAGCTCTCGATGTAGCGGTTGTCGAACCGGGCCCGGTCCTCGATCGAGGTGTCCCCGCGCAGGCCGTTGACCTGGGCGAGGCCGGTCAGGCCGACCGGGACGCGGTGGCGGTCGGCGTACTCGGGGTAGGCCTGGCCGAACCGCATGACGAAGTAGGGGCGTTCCGGGCGCGGGCCGACCAGGCTCATGTCTCCGCACAGCACGTTCCACAGCTGCGGCAGCTCGTCCAGCGAGCTGCGGCGCAGCAGTCGGCCGACGGCGCCCATCCGGTGGTCCTGGGAGATGTTCCAGCGGGTCGCCGACTCGTGTTCGTTGCTCGGGCGCAGGGTGCGGAACTTGAGGACGGTGAAGACCTTGCCGTCGAGCCCGGTGCGCTGCTGGCGGAAGAGCACGCCGGGGCCGGTGTCGAAGCGGACGGCCAGCGCGCAGAGCACCAGGACGGGGGCGAGCAGCAGCAGGCCGAGCCCGGCGGCGGTGACGTCCAGGGCGCGCTTGGCGGCCCAGCCGGGGCGGCGCATCGCCGGGCTGCCGACCCGCAGGCAGGGGAAGCCCCACAGGTGGTCGGCTCCGGCCAGCGGGCCGGCGGGCAGCGAGCCGTGCTCGCGCAGCGCGGGCACCAGCCAGACCTGGCAGCCGAGCCGGGCGGCGTCGCGCAGGGCGGCGGCGGTCTCGGCCTCGTCGGCGGCGCCGGCGGTGGCGACCACGTGGTGGATCCGGTGCCGGCGGACCTCGCGCTCCAGTACCTCGCGGCCGCCGAGGACGGGCAGGTCGGTGTCGCCGGCGAGCAGCGGCGGGTCGGCGTCGAGGAAGCCGACCGGGCGCATCCCGTACTCGCCGCGCTCGCTGAGGGCGGCGGCGACCCGGCGACCGAGCCGGCCGGCGCCGAGCACCAGGACGGGGTTGGGGCGGCTGCGGCGGATCCGCCGGACCAGGTGGTAGAGCACGGCGCGGCCGACGGCGGCGATCAGCAGTTGGACGCCGAGCAGGACGGTGAGCCGGGCCGGGGTGGCCGGGCCGCAGTCGGGCCAGCGGCCGTCCAGGCAACCGGCCAGGGTGACGGCGAAGGCGGTGGCGACGACGGCCCGGACGGCCAGCGCGGGCAGTTCGTCCAGGACGGAGAGGGTGAGCCGGGTGCGGTAGAGGCCGCCGACCAGGTTGAGCACGAGCAGCAGGGGCAGGACGGCGGCGGCACCGAGCAGCGGCGCGAGCGGGACGGCCGGGTCGACGGCCCGGTTGGCGAGGCCGGTGGCGGTGCACAGCGCGATCGCGTCGACCTGGACCAGCGCGAGCGGCAGGGCGAGCCGGGATCGGACCGCCCCGCGGTGCCGGCGGGGCGGCGGCACCGTCCGGGTCTGGGCGGATCGGGCCGGGCGGTCGAGCAGCCCGGTGCCGGGCCGCCGCGGGCCGGACAGGGACCGACCGGATCGCGGCACGCTGTCGTGGTCAATAGTCATCAGCGCACGAACTCCCCTGCTGTGTGCCCGGGGTGACGGCGCCCCGGCACCGGATGGCGCGGAGCGGCCGTCCCGGCCCGGTGGGCGCGGTCCTGACAGCACCTGCTACCGCTGGCGGCTTTCGGTCCTCTCGCACCGGGCCCGGCCGCGCGGGGCGCGACCATGAAGGGCTCAGTCGCGAATTCCCGGCGTGAAATCGAAACGAAGCAGGCGAAATCCGACAATACATAACCTGGCTGCGTAGGCTGGAAGTTGACTTGCCGTTTCATTCCAGCCGCCCATTAATAGGTATTTCGGATTTGACGCCTCGTCCCTATCCGGTTGAGGGTGCGAATACGACGGCGCCGGATCGGCGGGCATTCACGGCATGTGAAACGATCAGATCCGCTCTGGGACACGGGCCCGGCGCCGCCCGGCCGCCGGACCGGCACCCAGCAGATGGCGGTACAGCGCGTCCACCTGTTCGACCACCGTGCGGACGTCGTGCCGGGCGACCACGTGATCGCGCAGCCTCGCCCCGCGTCGCTCACACTCGATCGAATCGGACAGCGCTTCCGCCATTCGGGTGGCGAGCGCGGTCACGTCCTCGGGCGGCACCACCGCCCGCCCCCGCTCGGCCTGGGGCAGGCACTCCCGGGCGCCCGGCACGTCGGTCAACAGCACCGGACGGGCCACCGCCATCGCCTCCAGCGGGGCCAACGCCATGCCCTCCCAGCGCGAGGGCAGCACCACCAGGTCGGCCGCCGCCAGCCACGGCCTCGGGTCCGGCACGTCCCCGACCAGCCGGACCCGGGACGGCTCGGCCGACTCCCGGACCAGGTCCGCCAGCCGGTTCTCCTCGGGGCCGCCGCCGACCAGCGCCAGCCGGGCCTGCGGCACCGCCCGCAGCACCTCCGGCCAGGCCGCCAGCAGCACGTCCTGGCCCTTCTGGCGGCACAGCCGGCCGACGCAGACCGCGAGCGGAGCGTCCAGGTCCAGGCCCAGCGCGATCCGGGCCGCCCGGCGGTCGGCGGGTGCGTAGTGGCGCACGTCCACGCCGTTGGGCACCACCGCCCAGTCCGCGCTCACCCCGGCGGCGACGCCGTCGGCCCGCTCCTGGACGCTGACGCAGAGCAGGCGGTGCGCCCAGCGGCCGGCGAAGCGCTCCCAGTGCAGGGTGGCGGTGGCCATCGGGCCCTCGACGGCGGCGAAGGACCAGGCGTGCGGCTGGAAGACGGTCGGCACCGCGCCGCGCACCGCCAGTCGGCCTGCCAGCCCGGCCTTGGCGCTGTGCAGGTGGACCACGTCGGGCGCGGCCGCCCGGACGATCCGGCGCAGCCGCCACGCCTCGGCGGCGGTGCCCGGGCCCGGCGAGCGCCCGGCGGGCCAGTCATGGACCAGCGCGCCCACGGCGGCGGCCTCCTCGGCCAGCCGGCCGCCGCCCGGGCAGGCGACCAGCACCCGGTGACCGGCCTCGCGCTGCCCCCGGACCAGATCGGCGACGACGCGGGCGACTCCGCCGTCCACGGGCTGTGAAATGTGAAGGATCGTCATATGCACGGCGGCGAGCCTAGGGTGGCTCCCCCGCGCCGGGCGGCCCTCGTCACCCGGAGGTGGCGGGCCGTCCACCCGTACGGCTTTCCGCTCGTACGGGTGGGCGGGCCGCTCGAATTCCCGGGCGAATTGCCGCGGGAAAGGCGAACTCGACGAACTCGGCGAGCTCAGTGAGCTCGGCGGACTCAGTGAGCTCGCGGACTCAGTGAGCTCGCGGACTCAGCGGACCTCGGCGGCCAGGTTGGCCAGCACCTGGTCGTGGATCCGGTTCAGGCCCTTCGGCGCGAAGGTGCGCTCGAAGAAGCCGCCGATGCCGCTCGCGCCCTGCCAGGTGGCCGAGACGACGACCTTCGACCGGCCCTCACCGGCCGCCGAGACGGTCCAGGTGATCACCATGCTGGAGTTGGCGTCCTTCTCCACCAGCTGGTCGGGCGAGGGCGCCGAGACGGTGAACAGGCAGTCCCGCACGCGCTTCTCGGTGGCCTGGAGCTTCCAGTGCACCTGGGTGCCGGCGCCGGTGCCGCCGACCCGGACCTCGTACTCGCTGTACTGCGGGGGCAGCAGCTTCGGACGGGTCACCCGGTAGTCGGCCAGCGCCTCGTACACCCGCTCGGGGGCGGCGTCGTAGTCCCGCTCGGTGGTGGCCTGCACCTGTCCCATGGCCTTGCTCTCCTCGTCCGGTGGTCTTCTGGTCTTCCGATTCTCACCGGCAAGCCAATCACAGCGCCGGGGGCGGAGGCCGACCGGACGGGCCGCTGCGGTGGCGGGGCGGCGGGATAGGGTGGCCGGTGTGCTCGATCTGGTGACAGCAGTGCGCTACGTCGACCCGCTGCGGTCCGGCGGCTCCGTCCCCGGTGTGGTGGAGACCGACGACCTGGGAACCTACGTGGTCAAGTTCACCGGCGCCGCGCAGGGCCGCAAGGCGCTGGTCGCGGAGGTGATCGTCGGCGAGCTGGCCCGGCGGCTCGGCCTGCGCGTCCCCGAGCTGCGGCTGGTGGACTTCGATCCGGCCGTCGCCGCGGACGAGCCCGACACCGAGATCCAGGACATGCTCAAGGCCAGCGGCGGCCTCAACCTCGGGATGGACCTGCTGCCCGGCGCGCGGGACTACCGGCCGGGCATGATCCCGGTGGACTCCGCCGAGGCCGGGCGGATGGTCTGGCTGGACGCCCTCACCGGCAACGTCGACCGCACCGTCCACAACCCCAACCTGGTGGTCTGGCACGGACGGCTCTGGCTGATCGACAACGGCGCCGCGCTGATCTTCCACCACCGCTGGACCACCGCCGAGGCGGCGGTCGGCAGGCGCTACGACCTCAGCGCGCACGCGCTGGGCGGCTCGGCCCCGGACGTCCGGCTGGCCGACGAGGAGCTCGGCCCGCTGGTCACCGTCGGCCTGCTGGAGGAAGTGCTGGCGCTCGTCCCGGACGAGTGGCTGGCCGACGAGCCCGGCTTCGACTCGGCGGCCGCCGTCCGGCACGCCTACGTGTCCCACCTGGCCGCCCGGGTGGTGCTCTCCGCGCAGTGGCTCCCGGAGGGCTTCGCCACCCCCGAGCAGCTGCGCGAGGCCGAACGCCGCCGGGAGGCCCGGACCCGGGCCGGCCGGCCCGCCTGGCTCCAGGAAGTCCCGGACCTGCACGGCAAGCCGTCGGTGGAGACCGGCTGGGACCAGCACGTCGAGTGAGCGGGCCGGGGCTCGCCCGGAGAGGTCGGCCGGGCGGGGCCCGGGCAGGAAGCGACCGGGGAGCGGACCCGGATGGGCCCGCTCCCCGGCTCAGTGTTCAGGTGTCGCCGTGGTCAGCGCGTCAGCGCCACCACTGGACCGCCTTCTCGGCGTTGATGATGCCCGCGCCGTAGAAGCCGTTGTCGTCCGCGCCGCCCTCGCAGGTGGCCTTGTACGCGCCGGTGCCGCCCGGGTTGTACTCGCCGGTCGGGCAGGGGTGCGACTCCGCCTGGTTGGTGAGCAGCTCGGTCAGCTCGTCCGGGTTGGCCCACGGGAAGGTGCTGGCGAGCAGCGCGACCACGCCGACGACGTGCGGGGTGGCCATCGAGGTGCCCTGCATGTAGCCGTACTTGTTGCCCGGGATGGTGGAGAGGATCCGGCCGTTCTTGTCCGGGGTGTCCGGGATCTGGTAGCGGGCGTCGCCACCCGGCGCGGCGACGGTCACGACGCCCTTGCCGTAGCTGGAGTAGTACGCCTTGTCGCCCTTGACGCCCACCGAGGAGACGGCGATGACGCCGGGCAGCTCGGTCGGCAGCGACAGGCAGTCGTTGGTGACCGGGCGGGTCACCTTGGTGGTGTCGTCCGGGCTGGCGACGTCAACGGTCTTGTGCGCCAGGTCGATGTTCTCGTTGCCCGCCGCGGCGACGTTGAGGACGCCCTTGCGCTGCGAGAACGAGACCGCCTTGCGGACGGCGGCGCTGATCGCGGCCTGGTCCTTGTCGTTCGGGCAGTTGAACATCCACGGGTCGACGTAGTAGCTGTTGTTGGTCACCTTGAACTGGTGCTCACCGGCCCACACGAAGCCGCAGATCGCGTACTCCGGGTAGATGAACCCGCCGTCGTCGACGACCTTGACCGCGGCCAGCTTCACGTTCGGGGCGATGCCGACGACGCCCTTGCCGTTCTTGGCGGCGCCGATCGTGCCGGCCACGTGGGTGCCGTGGTCGCTGGTGGTGGGCTGCCAGGACTTCCAGTCGGTGTTCGGCTTGCCGCCGTCGATGCAGGAGACCGACTGCGAGGCGTCCACGTTGGCGGCCAGGTCCTCGTGCGTCGCGTCGATGCCGGAGTCCAGCACACCGACGGTGACGTTGCGGTTGCCGAGCGAGAGCTTGTGCGCCTTGTCGACACCGATCTGGCGCATGTCCCACTGGTTGGCCTCGTACGGCTCCTGACCGGCGGCGGGCGCGCCGGCGGGCTCGGCGGCGACCTCGGCCTTGGCCTGGTCGGCGGCGGTGATGCCCTTGGTGCGGCTGGCGCCGACGGAGTCGACGCCCTTGGCCTGACGCAGCTTCTGCGCGAACGCGGTGTCGTCCGAGCGGGCGATGACGACGCCGATCTGCTCGTACGAGTACACCACCGAGCCGCCGAGGGCGGTGATCGCCTTCTCGACCTTCTGCACCTGGCCGTGGTTGGCCTTGGTGTTGACGACGTAGCTGAGCAGCGGACCGGTCGTCGAGCCCGCCGAGGGGGCCGCGACGGCGGTGCCGGCCGGGAGCGCGAGGGCGCCGGCGGTGGCGAGCACGAGGCCCACCGCCGCGAACCGGGTCCGGCTGATCCGAGGAACTCTCATAGGGGTTGGCCCTCCCGAGTCGTCATGCGGCAGCTGCGGTGTGGCAGGTGCGCCTGGAATGATCGGGACGCTAATGAATATTCGCTGATAAGCGCAAGAGGTAGTCATCTAATCGTCACATGTTGGCCAACATCGGAACCGAGGAGTCCGGAGGCCCAACACGTCAACAGAGTTGAAGAGTGTTAAAAAGTGACGGTTCGCCGACGTGCTACGGTGCGCCGGGCAGTGAGTACAGCGCGCGGGCGTTGTCCGCGGCGACCAGCCGGGCCAGCCGCCGCGCGTCCGCCGCCGAACAGGCGCCACCCGCCTGCCAGTCGGCCAGCACCGCCCCCAGTCCGTACCGGAACTGGGCGGCGCCCACCAGGTACAACTCGGGCAGCCCGTACGCGTCGGTGGAGAACAACAGCTTGCCGAACGGCGCCAGTTCCAGCATCTCGCCCAGCACCGCCGCCACCCGCGGGCCGGTGTAGGAGGCGGTCAGCCCGAGGTCGGTGTACACCGTCGGGAAGGCCTGGGCCAGCCACCCGGCCTGGCGGTGGTACGGGTAGCAGTGCAGCAGCACCAGCGGGACGCCGCTCGGCTCGGCCGCGCGCACGAAACCGGTCAGCAGCGACGGATCGGCCCGGTGCAGGGTGAGGTCGGGATCGCCGAAGCCGGTGTGGAGTTGGAGCGGCAGGCCCAGCCCGGCGCAGACGTCCACGGCCGTCCAGAGCAGGTGGTGCAGCAGCACCGGGTCGGCCAGCCGGCCCCGCCCGCCGCGCAGCCAGGCGCCGGCCGCGGCCACGACGGCCGCCCGCGCGGGCCGTTCGGCGGGGGCGGCCAGGCCGTGCCGGTAGGCGAGCACCGACTTGACCGCGACCGCACCCGCGGCGGCGGCCGCCAGCGCCTCCCCGACGGCCTGCGGCCAGGACTCGGCCGGGCCCGCCACCGCCTCGGCCACCGACTCCAGCCGGACCACCTCGTGCACCACCGCCCCGGCGGCCGCGGCCAGTTCGCCGAGCGGCAGCAGCGGAAGGCCCGCGGCGGTGGTCAGCCCGGTGTCCACCAGGCAGGTGTCCAGCCCGGCGGCGGCCAGCAGCCGGCGGGTGGCCTCGGCGCCGCCCAGCTCGCGCCGCCGGGCCAGGTAGTCGGCGGCCGGGGCGTGCGCGGGCAGGCCGAGGGCGGGCGGGCACCAGCGCCGGACGGCCAGGCCGAGCGCGCTGTCGAAGGGCGAACAGCCGGGCGCGGGCGGTCGGTCGGACTCGGTGAGCAGCCCGGCCAGGACGTCGTCGGCGAGGTCGGCCGCCACCACGCTGTGGCAGTGGTGGTCGACCAGCGCGGGCAACGCCAGGGCCCCGGCGGGCACCGGTCAGTACCGCCAGCGGGTGGCGGCGACCAGCTGCTCGGGGGTGGCGACGGCGTACTGCTCGCCCTCGGCCCGGCGCACCGCCAGCACCGCCTCGTACAGCGGCCCGCCGAGCGCCTCGCGCAGCACCGCCGATCGCTCGAACGCGGCCAGCGCCTCCGCCGGGCCGGTCGGCAGCCGGGGCACCGAGCCGGGCTCGGCGGCGGCCGGGTCCCCGGTGAACTCCGGCGGCAGCGAGAGGTGTCGGTCGAGACCGACGAGACCGGCGGCGAGCACCGCGCCGACCGCCAGGTACGGATTGGCGCTGGCGTCGAAGCACTTGACCTCGGCGTTGGCGGCGGCGGCCCGCTCCCCCGTGGAGCCCGTCACCAGGCGCAGCGCGGCCTCGCGGTTCTCCAGGCCCCAGCACTGGTAGGCGCCGGCCCAGTGCGAGGGCACCAGCCGCAGGTAGCCGGCCGGGCTGGAGCAGCCGAGCACCAGGAGTTCGGGCAGCGCGCCGAGCACCCCGGCGAGGAAGCCCTCGGCCTCGGCGGTCAGGCCGTGCGGGCCGGGGCCGCCGTGGCCGAGGTTGTGGCCGTCCCGCCAGAGGCTCAGGTGCAGGTGCCCGCCGTTGCCGACCGCGCCGGGCTCGACCACGGGGGCGAAGGAGACCCGCAGGCCGTGCCGGGCGGAGACGGCCCGCACGGTGTGCCGGACCAGGACGGAGGTGTCGGCGGCGCCGACCGGGCCCTCGGGGGCCACCGAGACCTCGAACTGGCCCGGGGCGTACTCGGGGTGGATCTGCAGGACGGTCAGCCCCTGCTCGCCGAGGGCGCGCAGGACGTCCCGCAGGTAGTCGGTGAGGTCGGTGAGCCGGTGCATCCCGTACGCGGGGCCGTGCGTCGGGTACTGCGGCTCGTCCTGCGGGCCGCCGGCGAGGGCGACCACCCACTCGACCTCGATGCCGGCCCGCAGGGTCAGCCCGCGCTCGGCGGCGGCGGCCTCCATCCGGCGGGCGAACAGCCGCTGGCAGCCGGGGTGCGGGGTGCCGGCCTGGGTGTGCCGGTCCCCCGGGGCCCAGGCCCAGCCGGGCTGGGCGGCCAGCGGGACGACCCGGTCGAGGTCGGGGTAGAGCCGCAGGTCCCCGGTGGGGCCGCCGGTGCTCGGGCTGGTGGTGATGCCGTCGTCGGCGAGG
Organism: Kitasatospora sp. NPDC088160; assembly: GCF_044741445.1. Lineage (NCBI taxonomy): Bacteria > Bacillati > Actinomycetota > Actinomycetes > Kitasatosporales > Streptomycetaceae > Kitasatospora > Kitasatospora sp. NPDC088160. The sequence continues at coordinate 59,198 of NZ_JBIUSS010000011.1, forward strand.
AAGACGTCGAAGCAGGGTGCGGCGCCGACGCCCCACTGCGCGGCGTGCACCAGGGCGCCCAGCGGGACGGCCTTGACCCGGGTGATGCCCGCGTTGTCCACCCAGGTGACGGCCACCGCGTCGACGGCGGCGGTGCGCAGCCGGTCGACGGCGGCCTCGGCCTGTTCGACGCGCGCGGCGCACGGGGGCAGCGTGACGGCGGCGAGGTGCCCACCGAGGCCTCCGGCCGGGCCGGTGGAGCCGGTGGCGGACGCGGCGGGGCCGGCGGCGGTTCCGAGGGTCATGCCCCCATGTTGCCCCGCCCGTCGCGGCCGGGTAACTCCCCTATCGAGTGGTCCCCGTGGACGCCCGTCCGCCCGTTCACCCGTTCGGACCACCGCCGCCCGCCTGACCCGCCGTCCCGATGCCTTTTGTGACGCCCGCACCCCTTCCTACTCGCGGGTAGCTTCGCTACAGTGGCCGGACGCACCACCGCCGGGCTACGGGAGCCGCACCGGCGGGGGCCTGCGGTCGCCGTGTCCACGGCGGGCGCGCGGTGCGTCATTCACCGGCCGGCGCCGCGAACCGCGGCGGGCCGGGTCTCCTTCCTCGTATCAGAGCCGCTTCCTTTCACCCTTGAGCGCCTGAGCACCACGGCACACCCCTCAGTTCGGCCGGAGCGGACCGGCCGCCGCGGCGGTGTGCCGGAACCCGTCATCTCCCCAGCCCCGCGCGCGGACCCTCCCCCGGCGGCGGCCGCCCCCGCCGCACGCGCGGGCGCGGCGGCCCGGCCGCCGGGGCGTGCGCGGGCCCTTCAGGACTAGGAGTCAGGACAGATGGAGCGTCCCTTTTCCACGGTCGCCGTCGTCGGCCTCGGCACGATGGGTGCCGGTGTCGCGGTGGCCGTCGCCAGGAGCGGCCGCCGGGTGATCGGCATCGAGGCCACCGAGGACTCGGCCGCCCGGGCACTGGCCCGGATCGAGGAGGCGACCGCGCACGCGGTCGACCGGGAGCGGATCACCGCCGGGGAGCGCACCGCGCTGCTGGCGCTGATCTCGGTCGGCCACGAGCTGTCGGCCGCCGCCGGGGCCGAGCTGGTGATCGAGGAGGTGCCCGAGCAGCTGGAGCTGAAGCGGGAGCTCTTCGCCGAGCTGGACCGGATCTGCCCGGCGGAGACGGTGCTGGCCACCGGCACCACCGCGCTCTCGGTGACCCGGATCGCCGCCGCGACCGCCCGCCCGGAGCGGGTGCTGGGCCTGCACTTCTTCAACCCGGTGCACAGCATGAAGCTGGTCGAGGTGGTCCGCACGGTGCTGACCTCCCCGCAGGTCGCCGAGGACGCCGCCGCGTTCGCCCGGGACCTCGGCAAGGAGCCGGTGGCGGCCGGCGACCGGGCCGGCTTCGTCGTCAACGGCCTGCTGTTCGCGTACCTGAACCAGGCCGCCGCGATGTACGAGTCCAAGTACGCCTCCAGGGAGGACATCGACGCCGCGATGCGGCTCGGCTGCGGCCTGCCGATGGGCCCGCTGGCGCTGCTCGACCTGATCGGCGTGGACACCGCGCGGACCGTCCTGGAGGCGATGTACGAGCAGTCCCGGGACCGCCTGCACGCGCCCGCCCCGATCCTCGGCCAGCTGGTCGCGGCCGGGCTGCTGGGCCGCAAGTCCGGCCGCGGCTTCTACACCTACGAGGCGCCCGGCTCGTCCAGGGCCGTCGACGCGGCGGCCGGCCCGGCGCGGGCCGCGGTGGCGGGCCGGGAGGTCCGCGCGGTCGGCGTCTGCGGCTCGGGCACCATGGCGACCGGCATCGCCGAGGTCTTCGCCAAGGCCGGCCGCCCGGTGCTGCTGGCCGCCCGCAGCCAGGAGAAGGCCGACCGGGCCAAGGCGCAGCTGGCGAAGTCGCTGGCGCGCGCGGTCGACCGGGGCCGGCTGAGCGCGCAGGCGCGGGACGCCGCGCTGGCGCTGGTCACCCCGGTCGGCCAGTACGCCGAGCTGGCCGAGGTGGACCTGGTGATCGAGGCGGTGGCCGAGGACCTGGCGGTCAAGCGCGAGCTGTTCGCCACCCTGGACAAGATCGTCAGGCCGGGAGCGGTGCTCGCCACCACCACCTCCTCGCTGCCGGTGATCAGCTGCGCGACGGCCACCTCGCGGCCGCAGGACGTGATCGGCATGCACTTCTTCAACCCGGCGCCGGCCATGAAGCTGGTCGAGGTGGTCTCCACCGTGCTGACCGCGCCGGACGTCACCGCGACCGTGCTGGAGCTGACCGCCGAGGTCCGCAAGCACCCGGTGGAGTGCGGCGACCGGGCCGGCTTCATCGTCAACGCGCTGCTCTTCCCCTACCTGAACGACGCGGTGCGGATGCTCCAGGAGCACTACGCGACGGTGGACGACATCGACACCGCGATGAAGCTGGGCTGCGGCTACCCGATGGGCCCGTTCGAGCTGTTGGACGTGGTCGGCCTGGACGTCTCGCTGACCATCGAGCAGGTGCTGCACCAGGAGTTCCGCGAACCGGGCCTGGCCGCCGCGCCGCTGCTGGAGCACCTGGTCGCCGCCGGCTGCCTGGGCCGCAAGACCGGCCGCGGCTTCCGCGACCACGCGCGCCGGTGACCACGCCGGCTGCCGGGGGCGCCGCCGCGCGCGAGGCGGCGCCGCCCGGGACCGGGTCCGGCCCGGCCAGACCGGGCTGGAGCCCGGGGACGGTGTCCGCGCGCTGGCCCAGACCGGCCGTCACCGGCCCGGTCGCACCGGTCCGTCGGGGAAGGGCCGCGGCCGAACCGCCGGGGCCGTGTAGCGTTCCGGACATGGATCGGGTTCAGTCAGCCACCCCGCAGCACTCCGCCGGACCGCGCGGCGCCGACCGGACGGGCTCCTCGACCGGGGGCACCGGGCCGGAAGGGGGGCCGGGCAGCCGCCGGGCGGCGGCGCAGCGCCAGCAGATGCGTCAGGACCTGGCCACGGCCGCGATGGAGCTGTTCTCCTCGCAGGGCTACGAGGAGACCACGGTCGACCAGATCGCGGCCGCCGCCGGGGTGGCCCGGCGGACCTTCTTCCGGTACTTCCGGTCGAAGGAGGAGGCGATCTTCCCGGACCACGACGACACCCTCGTCCGGGTGGCCGACCTGCTGGCCAGCGCCGAGCCGGAGGAGCACCCGCTGGACGTGGTCTGCCGCGGCATCAAGGAGGTGCTGCGGATGTACGCCTCGACGCCGGGGGTGTCGGTCGCGCGGTACCAGCTGATCCGTCAGGTCCCGGCGCTGCGCGAGCGGGAGATCGCCGTGGTGGCCCGGTACGAGCGGCTGTTCACCCGGTACCTGCTGGGCCGCTTCGACACCGGGGAGTCCATCCCGTCGGGCTGGCAGCGCGGCGGCGAGGACGACTCGATGCTGGCCGAGGTGTCGGCGGCGGCGGTCGTCGCGGCGCACAACCACGTGCTGCGGCGCTGGCTGCGGGCCGGCGGGCGCGGGGACGTGGAGGCGCAGCTGGACCACTCCTTCGAGGTGATCCGGCGGACCTTCTGGGCCTCCAGCACGCCGGGTGCCAGACGCCGCGGCTCCCTGGTGGCACCGGGTGCCAATGGGGCTCCCGGTGACGTGCTGGCCGAGAGCGCACTGAGTGCCAGTCCTGGAGGTGAGGTACTCATCACAGTCGCCCGGACGGACGCTCCGCTGGACGTGGTGGTGGACAGCATCCGGGCCGCACTGAGTGGCGCCAGGGAGTCCTGAGCCCATCATTTAGCCAGTTCAGGGCGATATCGAGGGCCCGCGTCGAGCAGTCGACGCGGGCCCTTTCGATATCCGCCGCAGCGCGTTCAGGGGCCGCTCCAGCGCGCCGGAATTCGTGACACCCGGTGTCTTTACGAGTGGCACAGGGTGCCACTACCTTGTTACTCACCAGTCGCGGCGCCGCGGCTCCCCACCTCGGCGCGCCGTCGTCCGGCGTTCCCACACCCCGGGAGCAGTGCGCGTTCGGCCCGGTCCACCCGGGCGCCCAGCCCGACCACCCACCACCCACCTCAGCGAAGCCGGTGTCCGCTCCCGGCTACCCCAGACGCCCTGTGCCCTCACACAGGTACGCCTTCGGAGGCAGCCATGCAGGAAATCCTCGACGCGATCCTCAGCAACGACGCCACGTCGGAGGACTTCGCCGCCGTCAAGCTTCCCGAGTCCTACCGAGCGGTGACGCTCCACAAGGACGAGGAGCAGCTGTTCGCGGGCCTCGACAGCCGCGACAAGGACCCCCGCAAGTCCCTTCACCTCGACGAGGTCGCCCTGCCCGAGCTGGGCCCCGGCGAGGCGCTGGTCGCCGTCATGGCCAGCGCGGTGAACTACAACACCGTCTGGAGCTCGATCTTCGAGCCGGTCTCCACCTTCTCCTTCCTGGAGCGCTACGGCCGGCTGTCGCCGCTCACCAAGCGCCACGACCTGCCGTACCACGTCCTCGGCTCCGACCTCGCGGGCGTGGTGCTGCGCACCGGCGCCGGCGTCAACGCCTGGAAGCCCGGCGACGAGGTCGTCGCGCACTGCCTCTCCGTCGAGCTGGAGTCCCCGGACGGCCACAACGACACGATGATGGACCCCGAGCAGCGCATCTGGGGCTTCGAGACCAACTTCGGCGGGCTGGCCCAGATCGCCCTGGTGAAGACCAACCAGCTGCTGCCCAAGCCCAAGCACCTCACCTGGGAGGAGGCCGCCTCCCCCGGCCTGGTCAACTCCACCGCGTACCGCCAGCTGGTCTCGCGCAACGGCGCCGGCATGAAGCAGGGCGACAACGTGCTGATCTGGGGAGCCAGCGGCGGCCTCGGCTCGTACGCCACCCAGTACGCGCTGGCCGGCGGCGCCACCCCGATCTGTGTGGTCTCCAACGACCAGAAGGCCGCGATCTGCCGCGCCATGGGCGCCGAGGCGATCATCGACCGCTCCGCCGAGGGCTACCGGTTCTGGAAGGACGAGCACACCCAGGACCCGCGCGAGTGGAAGCGCCTGGGCGCGAAGATCCGCGAGTTCACCGGCGGCGAGGACGTCGACATCGTCTTCGAGCACCCGGGCCGGGAGACCTTCGGCGCCTCGGTGTACGTCACCCGCAAGGGCGGCACCATCGTCACCTGCGCCTCCACCTCCGGCTTCATGCACCAGTACGACAACCGCTACCTGTGGATGTCGCTCAAGCGCATCGTCGGCTCGCACTTCGCCAACTACCGCGAGGCCTTCGAGGCCAACCGCCTGATCGCCAAGGGCCGGATCCACCCGACCCTGTCCAAGGTCTACTCCCTGGAGGAGACCGGTCAGGCCGCCCTCGACGTGCACCACAACAAGCACCAGGGCAAGGTCGGCGTGCTCTGCCTGGCGCCGGAGGAGGGCCTGGGCGTGCGCGACCACGCGCTGCGCGAGCAGCACCTGCCGGCGATCAACCGCTTCCGGAACGTCTGAGGCCGACCCGATGACCGATCAGCACAAGCGCGACCGCCCCTGGCTGATGCGCACCTACGCCGGGCACTCCACCGCGAGCGACTCCAACGCGCTCTACCGGCGGAACCTGGCGAAGGGCCAGACGGGCCTCTCCGTCGCCTTCGACCTGCCGACCCAGACCGGCTACGACTCCGACCACCTCCTCGCCCGCGGCGAGGTGGGCCGGGTCGGCGTCCCGGTCGGCCACGTCGGCGACATGCGCACCCTGTTCGACGGCATCCCGCTCGAACAGACCAACACCTCCATGACGATCAACGCCACCGCGATGTGGCTGCTGGCGCTCTACCAGGTGGTCGCCGAGGAGCAGGGCGCCGACATCGCCAAGCTCACCGGCACCACCCAGAACGACATCGTCAAGGAGTACCTCTCGCGCGGGACGCACGTCTTCCCGCCCGGCCCCTCGGTGCGCCTGATCACCGACATGATCGCCTACACCGTCGGCCGCATCCCCAAGTGGAACCCGATCAACATCTGCAGCTACCACCTGCAGGAGGCCGGGGCCACGCCCGTCCAGGAGATCGCCTACGCGATGTGCACCGCCATCTCGGTGCTCGACGCCGTCCGCGACTCCGGCCAGGTACCGGCCGAGCGGATGGGCGAGGTGGTCGCCCGGATCTCCTTCTTCGTCAACGCCGGCGTGCGCTTCGTCGAGGAGATGTGCAAGATGCGCGCCTTCGCCCAGCTGTGGGAGAAGGTCACGCTGGAGCGCTACGGCGTCCAGGACCCGAAGCAGCGCCGCTTCCGCTACGGCGTCCAGGTCAACTCGCTCGGCCTGACCGAGGCCCAGCCGGAGAACAACGTCCAGCGGATCGTCCTGGAGATGCTGGCCGTCACCCTCTCCAAGGACGCCCGCGCCCGCGCCGTCCAACTGCCGGCCTGGAACGAGGCGCTGGGCCTGCCCCGGCCCTGGGACCAGCAGTGGTCGCTGCGGATCCAGCAGGTGCTGGCCTACGAGTCGGACCTGCTGGAGTACGGCGACCTCTTCAACGGCTCCGAGGTGGTCGAGGCCAAGACCGCCGACCTGCTGGCCGGCGCCGAGGCGGAGATCGCCAAGGTGCTGGCCATGGGCGGGGTGATTCCGGCCGTGGAGTCCGGCTACCTGAAGTCCAACCTGGTCTCCTCGCACGCCGCCCGGCGGGCCCGGATCGAGTCCGGCGAGGACAGGATCGTCGGCGTCAACTGCTTCGACACCACCGAGGAGAGCCCGCTCACGGCCGACCTCGACACCGCCATCATGGTCGTCGACCCGGCCTCCGAGCAGTCCGTGCTCGCCGCCCTGGAGGCCTGGCGCGGACAGCGCGACGAGGCCGCCGTCCAGACCGCGCTGGCCGAGCTCAAGGCCACCGCGGCCACCGACGCCAACCTGGTGCCGGCCACGCTCGCCTGCGCCCGGGCCGGCGTCACCACCGGCGAGTGGGCCTTCGCCCTGCGCGAGGTCTTCGGCGAGTACCGCGCGCCCACCGGCGTCGGCGGCGCCCCGGTCGCGGTGTCCGCCGAACCCGGCGGGGAACTGGCCGCGGTGCGCGCCGCCGTCGCCGCCACCGCCGAGGAGCTGGGCTCCGGCAAGCTGCGTCTGCTGGTCGGCAAGCCCGGCCTGGACGGGCACTCCAACGGCGCCGAGCAGATCGCCGTCCGGGCCCGCGACGCCGGGTTCGAGGTGGTCTACCAGGGCATCCGGCTGACCCCCGAGCAGATCGTCTCCGCCGCCGTCGCGGAGGACGTGCACTGCGTGGGCCTGTCGATCCTCTCCGGCGCCCACTGCGAGCTGGTGCCCGACGTCCTGCGCCGGCTGCGCCGGGCCGGGGTGCAGGATGTCCCGGTGATCGTGGGTGGCATCATCCCGGCAGCGGACGGCGAGGCCCTCAAGGCCGCCGGCGTCGCCGCCGTGTTCACCCCGAAGGACTTCGGCATCACCACCATCATCGGCCGGATCGTGGACGAGATCCGGCTCGCCAACAAGCTCCAGCCCTGGACGCCCGCACCCGCGCCCACCAGCTGACCACTGGGAAGGAACCGACCCACCCTCATGTCTGCCCACCCGTCGCCCGCCGCCACCTTCAACCGACTGCGCCCGCGCCGCTCCTGCCTCGCCGTGCCCGGCAGCAACCCGCGCTTCCTGGAGAAGGCCCAGGGCCTCCCCGCCGACCAGGTCTTCCTCGACCTGGAGGACGCCTGCGCCCCCCTGGCCAAGGAGAGCGCCCGCCACCACATCGTCGACGCGCTCAACAACGGCGACTGGGGCGGCAAGACCCGCGTCGTCCGGGTCAACGACTGGACCACCCACTGGACCTACCGCGACGTGATCACCGTCGTCGAGGGCGCCGGCCCCAACCTCGACTGCATCATGCTGCCCAAGGTCCAGGACGCCGAACAGGTCAAGGCGCTCGACCTGCTGCTCACCCAGATCGAGAAGACCATGGGCTTCGAGGTCGGCCGGATCGGCATCGAGGCGCAGATCGAGAACGCCAAGGGCCTGGTCAACGTCGACGCCATCGCCGAGGCCTCGCCCCGGCTGGAGACCATCATCTTCGGCCCCGCCGACTTCATGGCCTCCATCAACATGAAGTCCCTGGTGGTCGGCGAGCAGCCGGCCGGCTACTCGGCCGACGCCTACCACTACATCCTGATGCGCATCCTGATGGCCGCCCGCGCCAACGACCTCCAGGCGATCGACGGCCCGTACCTGCAGATCCGCAACCAGGAGGGCTACCGCGAGGTCGCCCGGCGCGCCGCCGCCCTCGGCTTCGACGGCAAGTGGGTGCTCCACCCCGACCAGGTCGGCGCCGCGAACGAGATCTTCTCGCCCTCCCAGGAGGACTACGACCACGCCGAGCTGATCCTCGACGCCTACGACTGGTGCACCTCCGAGGCGGGCGGCGCCAAGGGCTCCGCGATGCTCGGCGACGAGATGATCGACGAGGCCAGCCGCAAGATGGCCCTGGTCATCGCCGGTAAGGGCCGGGCCGCCGGCCTGGAGCGCACCACCAAGTTCGAGATCCCGGAAAGCTGAGGCCCGACGCGATGCAGTTCGGACGCACCTACGAGGAGTTCGAGGTCGGCGCGGTCTACAAGCACTGGCCCGGCAAGACCGTCACCGAGTACGACGACCACCTCTTCTGCCTGCTCACCATGAACCACCACCCGCTCCACCTGGACACCAACTACGCCGAGCGGACGACGGACTTCGGCAGGAACGTGGTGGTGGGCAACTACGTCTACTCGCTGCTGCTGGGCATGTCCGTCCCGGACGTCTCCGGCAAGGCCCTCGCCAACCTGGAGATCGAGTCGCTGCGGCACGTCGCGCCGACCTTCCACGGCGACACCCTCTACGGCGAGACCACCGTCCTCGACAAGTGGCCGTCCAAGTCCAAGGACGACCGCGGCATCGTGTACGTCGAGACCAAGGGGTACAAGCAGGACGGCACGGTCGTCTGCATCTTCCGCCGCAAGGTGATGGTGCCGACCGAGACGTACGTCAAGGAGCGCGGCGGCGAGCAGCCCGGCCGCCCGACTCCCCTCTCCTAGGGCCCCGAATCCCCTGAGACCCCGGAGGGGCCGGCCGCCGTCATCGGCCGGCCCCCACCCGGAACGGGGGCCCTGCCGTCGCAGCCACGCCGGCAGGGCCCCCGGCAATCCCCCCCCCCGCCCCCTTAAACCTTTCGGAGCCGCACGATGGGACGCCTGGCACAGACCGACGGCCTCACCGAGATCCAGCGGGACATCCTCGCCACCGTGCGGGATTTCGTCGACAAGGAGATCATTCCGGTCGCGACCGAGCTGGAACACCAGGACGAGTACCCGACCGCCATCGTCGAGGGGATGAAGCAGCTCGGCCTCTTCGGCCTCACCATCCCCGAGGAGTACGGCGGCCTCGGCGAGTCGCTGCTCACCTACGCCCTGGTGGTCGAGGAGATCGCCCGCGGCTGGATGAGCGTGTCCGGCATCGTCAACACCCACTTCATCGTGGCGCACATGATCAACGCCCACGGCACCCAGGAGCAGAAGGACCACTTCCTGCCGAGGATGGCCGCCGGGGAAATCCGCGGCGCGTTCTCGATGTCCGAGCCCGGCCTCGGCTCCGACGTTTCGGCCATCTCCACCAAGGGCGTCAAGGACGGGGAGTCCTACGTCCTCAACGGCCAGAAGATGTGGCTCACCAACGGCGGCACCTCCACCCTCGTCGCGGTCCTGTGCAAGACCGACGAGGGCGGCAGCACCCCGTACAAGAACATGACCACCTTCCTGATCGAGAAGACCCCCGGATTCGGCCCGAACCCGACCGTCCCCGGCCTCACCGTGCCCGGGAAGATCGAGAAGATGGGCTACAAGGGCGTCGACACCACCGAGCTGGTCCTCCAGGACGTCCGGATCCCGGCCGACCGCGTCCTCGGCGGCGTCCCCGGGCGCGGCTTCTACCAGATGATGGACGGCGTCGAGGTCGGCCGCGTCAACGTCGCCGCCCGCGGCTGCGGCGTCGCCCGCCGCGCCTTCGAACTCGGCATCTCCTACGCCCAGCAGCGCTCCACCTTCGGCAAGAAGATCGCCGAGCACCAGGCCATCCAGTTCAAGCTCGCCGAGATGGCCACCAAGGTCGAGGCCGCCCACCAGATGATGGTCATGGCCGCCCGCAAGAAGGACGGCGGCGAGCGCAACGACCTCGAGGCCGGCATGGCCAAGTACCTCGCCTCCGAGTACTGCAAGGAGGTCGTCGAGGACGCGTTCCGCATCCACGGCGGCTACGGCTTCTCCAAGGAGTACGAGATCGAGCGGCTCTACCGCGAGGCCCCGATGCTGCTCATCGGTGAAGGAACTGCGGAGATCCAGAAGATGATCGTCGGACGCCGACTCCTGGAGGAGTACCGGATCGCGGAGTGAGCACCGGGTCACCCCGGCTCGACGAGCGGCCCCCGGGGCGCTCCGGGCCGGCTGGACGACCCCTTCCGAACCGCCGGTCGACGGGCGTGCGGGCCCGTCCCGGCCACCCGCCGTGCCATCACGGCCCCGGCCTGGTCCGCCGGGGTCCGGCACGGCCCTCCGGAAGCGGCCGCAGGGCGTACAGCTGCGGCGACACGCCCCGCGGCCGCTTCCGCACACCCTCGACGGGCCGTGTCCCGCACCCCCGGCGACCGCGAACGGCCCGTTCCGCCCACCGGGTTCCGCCGACAGGCCTGTTGAGACAAGTGTCACCAGCCCCGTCCGGTCCCTTGGGAACCGGACCGGGGCGAGCTACGGTCGTAGAGGTGGGACGCGCACACGCGCTTCCACCGGACACGTGAACGAGCAGGCGGGTTGCCCACCCACCGTGTGCTCCCGATAGCATCCACCGGGACAGCAAGCCGTCCCTCTATTACCCGATCCCGCGGTGGCCCCCGTCCAGCGGCCATGATCCCCCGCGACAAAGGTCTTCGATGCCCATCAGCCCGTCCCCTCACACCTCCGTCACGGACCGCGATGCCCTCGCAGCCACGACGGCCGGTCGGCGACCCCGCGTGACCATCGCGCGCGGAGCCACCCCCTGGTTCGTCCCCACCCTCGCCACGGCCGCCGTGACCACCGCCCTCACCCGGCGCAGCGGCAAGTGGGCCCTGGCAGCGGTACCCGCCTGTGCGCTCGGCGCGGGCATGCTGTGGTTCTTCCGCGACCCCGAGCGTGAGATCGGCGCGGGCAGAGTGATCTCCCCCGCCGACGGCGTGGTGCAGAGCATCGACGCCTGGCCGGACGGCCGCACCCGGGTCGCGATCTTCATGAGCCCGCTCAACGTCCACGTCAACCGCGCGCCCCTGCCCGGCACGGTGACGTCGGTCGAGCACGTCGCGGGCGGCTTCGTCCCCGCGTTCAACAAGGACAGCGACCAGAACGAGCGGGTCGTCTGGCACTTCGACACCGAGCTCGGCGACATCGAGATGGTGCAGATCGCGGGGGCCGTGGCCCGTCGCATCGTGCCGTACGTCGCCGCCGGTACCAAGGTCGAGCAGGGCGACCGGATCGGTCTGATCCGGTTCGGCTCCCGGGTCGACACCTACCTGCCGGCCGGCGTCGAGGTCGGCGTCGAGGTCGGCCAGAAGACCACAGCCGGGGTGACGCGCCTTGACCGTGACTGATCCTGAGACAATCGTCGGCCTGGACGACGAGGAGACGGCCCTGCGCCGTCGCCGCTGGGCCCGCGACCGCGAGCTGCGCGCCCCGCGCTCTCCCCAGCACCTGTCCACCGCCGACTTCCTGACCCTGGGGAACGCCGTCTGCGGCTTCCTGGCGATCTACTCGATCACCACCGGGGTCCTGGTCCCGCACATCACCAACCCGGACGCCGCACCCGACCGGCACAGCGCCGCCACCGCGGTCACGCTGCTGCTCATCGGCTCCATGTGCGACCTCTTCGACGGGCTGGTGGCGCGCAAGCTCCGCTCCTCCGCCCTCGGAGCGGAACTGGACAACCTGGCCGACCTGATCAGCTTCGGCATCGCGCCGGCCTACTTCGTCGCCGTCTGGGGCATGGTCTCGCAGGGCTCCAACAGCAAGCTCTCGGCGCTCATCGCGATCACCGTCCTGCTCGCGGTCGTCCTGCGGCTCGCCCGCTTCTCCGCCGTCAAGATGCGGCCCGGGGTGTTCCAGGGCATGCCCTGCCCGATGGGCGCGATGACGGTCATCGCCATCGTGCTGCTCGACCCGCCGTTCCTGCCCGGTCTGCTCGCCATCTTCGGCGCCGCGTACCTCATGGTCAGCCGGATCGAGTACCCCAAGCCCCAGGGGCTGCTGGCCACCGCCACGCTGTGCTGGATCGTCGTCTCGATCGGCTGCCTCGCGGCCTGGGCGACCGGCCTGCCCGGCGGCGACGCCCTGATGCACGTCGGTGCCTTCGCCCAGATCACGCTCGCCGCGATGGCCCCGCTGCTGGTCATCCGGCGCAAGGTCGGACAGAAGGTCGGCGACGTCCGCGCCAGGCGGGCGGAGTCCCGCCTCGGCTGAGTCGTTCCCGTACGCGAGAGGGGCCCGGATCCAGTCGGATCCGGGCCCCTCTTCGTCGTGCTCGCTCTTCTCCTCGTCGCGCTCGTTCTTCGACGGGCGCTGCTACGCGCCGCCGGTGTGCACGCTGAACGCCGAGCGGCGGGCCGCCCGTGCCACGCCCGGATCCGGGTGCACGCCCGAGACCGCCGTCAGCACCGAGGCCGCCCGCGGGTGCCCCGACTGCCGGGCCCGGGCGAACAACCGCACCGGATCGCCAGCCGCGGCGCCCTCGACGTGGCCCACCAGCAGCTCCGTCTCGCCGTGGTCCAGCACCGCCGCAGCCGTGTCCACCCACAGCCAGGCCGCGTCCTCCGCCCCCAGCACGTCCGCCGGCGAAACGCCCTCGTCCGAGCGTTCCGCCAGCCACAACAGCGCGTACGGGCGCAGCACCGGCTCGTCCACCGATGCCCGCACCGCCTGCTCGGCCGGGCCGCCGGCCACCCGCAGCGCCTCGAAGGCCAGGCCGCGCACCAGCGCGTCGTCCCCCTGCGCCGCGTCCAGCAGCTCCGCCACCGCCCGATCGGCCGGACGGGCCGCCACCCAGGCGCGGAACTCGGCCCGCGCCGGGCCCGGCGAGTAGTCCGCGCAGGCGTTCAGCAGCTCGAAGGCGCTCTGCTCGATGTGCCCGGCCGCGGTCTGCGCGACCGTGCAGATCTCCTCCAGCTTCGCCCGCACCGCCCAGTGGCCCAGCGGCGACAGCTCGGCGGCCTCGTCCCTGCGGACCACGGCCCCGACGGCCGCCAGGCCGTCCAGCATCCAGTCCAGGACCGCGGCCACGTCCGCCGGCGACGGCGGGGTGTCGATCTGCGGCTCCCGGCACGTGCCGCGGACCGCCGAGACCGCCGAGGCGGCGTGCGGCACGGGCGACAGGCCCGAACCGTCCGTGCCGCCCACCCGGCGCTCGTCCAGCCCCCGGCGCAGCAGCTCCAGCAGTTCGCCGTCCGACACCGGACCGGCCACCAGGTGCAGGAACGACAGCAGCTGCGGCGCCTGGTCCACCGCCTGGCCGGCCAGCACCGCGAACACGCCCCGCAGGGCGGCGGGCGGCACCGGGGCGAGCAGCGTCCAGGCGTCGAACAGTGCCGACCAGCCGCGGACGACCGCCTCGTCGTCGTGCTCCCAGGCGTGCAGGCGCCAACCCGGGACCGCACCGCCGTCCCTGGCCTCCACCAGGCCGACCAGCAGCGCCTGCCCCCACGCCTTGGCGGCGGCGCCGACCGTCATGGCCAGCGCCCGACCCGCCGCACGGGCGTCATCGGGCAGCAGCTCGCCCCGCTTGTCGACCTCTTCCAGGTCCCCCGCCCAGCGGGCGATCCGGACGGCGTCCACCAGCATCCGGCGGGCCAGCGGCGCCAGCTCGGCCGGCGCGGGGAAGCCCTCCGGTACGGGAACCCTCCCCCGACCGGGCGCCGCAGCGGGCCCTCGTCGGCGGGGTACCCCGGCCCCGCCCGGCTTGCCGGCGGCGGGCCGGTGGGCCGTACCGGGGAGACGGGTCACCGTCGCACCAGTACCGATCGTCGGAGGGAGCGGGGCATCACGGTCGCGCGGATTCCGAGACGTCACGTCGAGCAGTCTTCCCCTTGTACCGGCCTTCTGTCACATCCGGTTGGCTGTACGGACGGGCGGCCGTCGACGGCACCTCCCCAAGATCGGGCAACAATCGGGCAACAGAGGCAAACCGCCTGGCCGGAAACAGGTGGCGGGGTCATGCCATCACGGCTCAACCCTTGCGGCGACGGTCGCGCTACCCGCCCGACCGGTCACACTCCGTGGCCGACAGGTGAGGTCCGGGTTCCGTACGGAGGCCCCGCGGGTGTGACTTCTCACGCGGGGGGGGCTGGGTTCAGAGAAGGGGGGTGAGCCAGCGGCGGAGGAGTTCGGTGTAGTGGGTGGGGGCGGAGTTCCAGAGGGTGGCGTGGTCGGCGCCCGGGAAAGGGCGGAGGCTGACCACACCGGGGCGGGCGGCGGCGAGGCGCTCGGCGGCGCGGAAGGGGGCGACCTGGTCGTCGGGGCTGTGCAGGAGGAGGGTGGGGACGCGCAGGTCGGCGCCCTCGGCGATGCGGCCGAAGTCGGCGAGGTCGACGCCGGTGCGGCCCTCGGCGGCGAGGGCGCCGAGCTCGGCGGCGGCGCCGGTGTAGCCGGCCCGGGCGGCGCCGCGGCGGGCGGTGGCGGGCAGGTCGAGGACCGGCGAGTCCAGGACGAGGCCGCTGATGGCATGGGCCCAGGCGGAGCGGGAGGCCGTCTGGAGGGCCATGGTGGCGCCGAGGGACCAGCCGTACAGGATGACCCGGCCGGCGCCGCTGTCGAGGGCGAGCCGTACCGCCGACTCGACGTCGCGCCACTCGGTCTCGCCGAAGTGGCCGAGCCCGTCCGGCGAGGCCGGGGCGCCCTGGTCGCCGCGGTAGGTGACGGCGAGGGCGGGCAGGGCGAGGCGGTCGAGGACGGGGAGGACCGGGAGGGTCTGCTGCCGGTCGGCGCCGGGGCCGTGGACGAGGATCACCCAGGTGCCGCGTTTGCCGTCGAGGCGCCAGGCGGGGAGGGCGCCGAGTTCGCCGTCGGCGGCGGTGTCGGTGAAGGGGAGGCCGAGCGCCTCGGTGGGGTCGCCGAGGTGGACGCGGGGGGTGAAGCGGACCTCGGTGCCGGGGGTGAGGGTGCCCCGGTCCGCGCGGACGAGGCGGCGGGTGACGCCGTTCTCGTCGCTGTGCAGGACCTCCTCGACGACGGCGTGGCCGTGGTCGTCCCATTCCACGGCCCAGCGGCCGGGGCGCAGGCTCTCGGGGCGGCGGTTGAAGGTGATCCGGCCCGCGGCGAGGCTCCGCACCAGGACGGGGCCGGACTCCCGGGCGGCGCTCGCCGGGTGGACCAGCCGTTCGGAGGCCCGGCGGCCGATCACCAGGACGGCGGCCCCGGCGGCCCCGGCGCCGACGACGGCGGCCGCCACGACGGCCGCGGTTCCCCAACGCATATCGCTCCCCGCTCTGCTGGTCTTGGACCGGACGGTGTCCGGGCGGTGTCCGGGCACCAGTTCACCGGGGGGCCGCGCGGGCGGCCACCGGGCTGGGCCGTCCGGGGCACGGCGGGGCCTCGGGCTGGGCGGGCGTCAGGCAGGGCGGGGCGGGCGGATCGGAGGTGGCGACGGGGCTCCGAGGTGTGACCAACCCCTCCGTGACCTCGGTTGACTCCCGGTTCGGCCGCGTGATGGGATCCTGGGGCCAAACGGAGGCATGCAGAGGAAGCCGGTGCGAGTCCGGCGCGGTCCCGCCACTGTCACCGGGGAGCACGCTCGGAACATTGCCACGGCGGACCGTCAGAAGCCGCTGGAAGGCCCGGGGGTGTGTCCGACCCGGAAGCCAGGAGACTCTCGCCCCCGGTACGTCGATCCAGGGCGCGGACCCTGAGTGAGGACACGCACGCGATGCAGGCTGCCCCGCCCCGCCGGACCCCACGCGGCCTTCCGCCGAACCCGCCGTGCGCCCGCTGACCCGCGCCGCCGCGTTCGCGCTCGGCGCCGCCGCGGGCTTCGCCGCGGACGCCCGCTTCGCCGACCCCCGGCGCGGCCACCCGGTGGCCGTCTTCGGCGGTGCGGCGACCCGGCTGGAGCGGCGGGTGTGGCAGGACGACCGGGTGGCCGGCGCCGGGTACACGGCGCTGTGCGTCGGCGCGGTCGCGGCCGGCGCGGTGGCCCTGGACCGTACGGTGGGCCGGCGTCCGCTGGGCCGGGCCGCGCTGGCGGCCGCCGCGACCTGGACGGTGCTGGGCGGCACCTCGCTGACCCGGGAAGCGCGCACCATCGGCCGGTCGCTGGCCACGGGCGACCTGGCGGCCGCGCGGGAGCGGCTGCCGCACCTGTGCGGGCGGGACCCGAGCGCGCTGGACGGGCCTCAGATCGCCCGCGCGGTGGTCGAGTCGGTGGCCGAGAACACGGCGGACGCCGTGGTGAACGCGCTGGTCTGGGGCACGCTGGCGGGCACCCCGGGGCTGCTGGCGTTCCGCGCGGTGAACACGCTGGACGCGATGGTCGGCCACCGCTCGCCGCGGTACGCCCGGTTCGGCTGGGCCTCGGCCCGGCTGGACGACGTGGCGGGCTGGCCGGGCGCCCGGCTGACGGCTCTGCTCACGGTGGCCGCCGCGCCGCAGCCGAAAACGGCCTGGCGGGTCTGGCGGCGGGACGGTTCGGCGCACCCGAGCCCGAACGCGGGCCAGGCGGAGGCGGCCTTCGCGGGCGCGGTGGGCGTCCGGCTGGGCGGGACCCTCCAGTACGGGGAGCGGGTGGAGCACCGGCCGGTGCTGGGCGCGGAGTTGCGGCCGGTGACGGCGGACGACATCGAGCGGGCCTGCGTGCTCTCCCGGCGGGTGGGCGCGCTGGCCCTGGGTACGACGGTCGCGGGGCACGTCGCGCTGCGCTTGCTGACGACACGGTGGAGGGGAAGGGCATGAGCAACGCACTGCTGGTCGCGGGGACGACCTCGGACGCGGGCAAGAGTGTGGTGACCGCGGGCATCTGCCGCTGGCTGGCCCGGCAGGGGGTGCGGGTCGCGCCGTTCAAGGCGCAGAACATGTCGCTGAACTCCTTCGTCACCGCCGACGGCGCCGAGATCGGCCGGGCGCAGGCGATGCAGGCGCAGGCGGCCAGGGTGGAGCCGGAGGCGGCGATGAACCCGGTGCTGCTGAAGCCGGGGGCGGACGGCCGCAGCCAGGTGGTGCTGCTGGGCCGGCCGGTCGCCGAGGTGGGCGCGCTGGACTACCGCGAACGCAAGCCCGTCCTGCTGGAACGGTCGCTGGAGTGCCTGGCGGATCTGCGCCGCCGCTACGAGGTGGTGGTCTGCGAGGGCGCCGGTTCGCCCGCCGAGATCAACCTGCGGGACCGGGACATCGCCAACATGGGCCTGGCGACGGCCGCCGGGCTGCCGGTGGTGGTGGTCGGGGACATCGACCGCGGCGGCGTCTTCGCGGCGATGTACGGGACGCTGGCACTGCTGTCGGCGGAGGACCAGCGGCACGTGGCGGGCTGGTTCGTCAACAAGTTCCGCGGCGACGCGCGACTGCTGGCGCCCGGCCTGGAGATGCTGCACGGGCTGACCGGCCGTCCGGTGCTGGGCACCCTGCCGATGCTGCCGGGCCTGTGGCTGGACGCCGAGGACTCGCTGGACCTGTCCACGGTGGTGGACCGGGTGGACGGCCGCGGCCCGCTCGGGGCGGACGTGCTGCGGGTGGCCGTGGTGCGCTTCCCCCGGCTGTCGAACTTCACCGACCTGGACGCGCTGGCGCAGGAGCCCGGTGTGCTGGTGCGCTGGGTGACCCGGCCGGAGGAACTGGCCGACGCCGACCTGGTGGTGCTGCCCGGCACCCGGGCCACCGTGGCCGACCTGGCCTGGCTGCGCGAACGCGGCCTGGAGCCGGCGCTGAAGGCGCGGGCGGCGGCCGGGCTGCCGGTCCTCGGGGTGTGCGGCGGCTACCAGATGCTGGCGCGCGGGATCGAGGACGAGGTGGAGTCCGGGGCCGGCTCGGTCGAGGGCCTGGGCCTGCTGCCGACACACGTGCGGTTCGGCGCCGAGAAGGTGCTGGCGCGGCCGGCCGGCACGGCGTACGGGCAGCGGGTCGAGGGGTACGAGATCCACCACGGAGTGGTGGCCGTGGAGGGGGGCGAGCCGTTCTTCTCCGATGACGACGGGCACGGCCTGGACGGCTGCCGGGTCGGCCCGGTGTGGGGCACCACCTGGCACGGCGCGCTGGAGAACGACGGCTTCCGCCGTGAACTCCTGCGCGAGGTCGCCGCGTTGGCGGGCCGGGCGTTCGTGCCGGCGCCGGACACCTCGTTCGCCGAGGCGCGCGAGGCCCGGCTGGACCGGCTGGGCGACCTGATCGAGGAACACGCGGACACCGACGCGCTGTGGAAGCTGATCGAGGGCGGGGTGCCGGCGGCCGGATCGCTGCCGTTCCTGGCGCCCGGGGCACCTGGGGAGTATGCATGAGTGACGTCCGCTATCCGTTCACCGCGATCGTCGGCATGCCCGACCTGCGGCTCGGACTGCTGCTCAACGCGGTCTCGCCGGCCGTGGGCGGCGTGCTGGTGCGCGGCGAGAAGGGCACCGCGAAGTCGACCATGGTGCGCGCGCTGGCCGGCCTGTTGCCGACCCTCGCGGCCGTCGACGGCTGCCGGTTCGCCTGCGACCCGGCCGCTCCGGACCCGCAGTGCCCGGACGGGCCGCACGACCGCCCTTCGGCGTCCGAACGCCCAGCCCAGCTGGTCGAGTTGCCGGTCGGCGTGGCCGAGGACCGGATCGTCGGCTCGCTCGACCTGGAACGGGCGCTCGCCGAGGGCGTCAAGGCGTACGAGCCGGGGCTGCTCGCCAAGGCGCACCGCGGCGTGCTCTACATCGACGAGGTGAACCTGCTCCAGGACCACGTCGTGGACCTGCTGCTGGACGCCGCCGCGATGGGCCGCTCGTACGTCGAGCGCGAGGGCGTGTCGGTGCGGCACGCCGCCCGCTTCCTGCTGGTCGGCACGATGAACCCGGAGGAGGGCGAGCTCCGGCCGCAGCTGCTCGACCGGTTCGGCCTGACCGTCGAGATCGCCGCCACCCGGGACCCGGCCGAGCGCGCCGAGGTGGTCCGCCGCCGGCTCGGCTACGACGCCGACCCGGCCGGCTTCGCCGCGCGGTTCGCCGCGGACGAGCAGGCGCTCGCCGAACGCATCACCGCCGCGCGGGAGTTGCTGCCCAAGGTGGAGCTGACGGATGTGGCACTGCGTCAGATCACCGCCGTGTGCGCCGCGTTCGAGGTGGACGGGCTGCGCGCCGACATCGTGATGGCCCGCACCGCCGTCGCGCTCGCCGCCTGGGGCGGGCGGACCGAGGTGCTGGAGGAGGACGTCCGCAAGGCCGCCCAGCTGGCGCTGCCGCACCGGCGCCGCCGCAACCCCTTCGACGCGCCGGGGCTGGACGAGGAACAGCTCGACCGGACGCTGGAGGAGCACGCGCAGCCGCAGGAGCCCTCGGAGTCGTCGGAGCCATCGGAGCCCGAGGAGTCGTCGGAGCCCGAGGAGCCCGGGGGCTCAGGAGAGGCTGAGGGCGACGGCGAGGGCGACGGCCCCGAGGACGACGGTCCGGGCCCGGACGGCGGCCCCGGCGGCGGCCCGGACGGCGGCGGGGCCCCCGAGCCCGCCTCTGGTCCGGAGGCATCGGCCGCCGAGCCGGACGAGCCGCTCCAGCAGCCCGTGCCGGCCCAACACCCCGCCCCTGCACGGGAGTCGGCGCCGGTCGCGGCCGGCGACCCGTACCGGACCAAGCTGTTCACCGTGCAGGGCACCGGCCACGGCGCCCAGGGCCGCCGCTCCCCCGCCGAGACCACCGGCGGGCACACCGTGCGCGCCCGGCGCCCCCAGGGTGCGCTCAGCCGGCTGCACCTGACCGCCACCCTGCAGGCCGCCGCACCGCACCAGGCGGCACGCGGGCGGGCCGGCCGGGCGCTGGTGCTGCGCAAGGACGACTTCCGCGAACAGGTCCGCCAGGGACGGGAGTCCAACCTGGTGCTGTTCGTCGTCGACGCCTCCGGCTCGATGGCCGCCCGGCAGCGGATGACCGCCGTCAAGGGCGCCGTGCTGTCCCTGCTGATGGACGCCTACCAGCGGCGCGACAAGATCGGCATGATCACCTTCCGGGGCGCGGACGCCGAACTGGCGCTGCCGCCGACGTCGTCCGTGGAGGTCGGCGCGGCCCGGCTGGAGTCGCTGCCCACCGGCGGTCGCACCCCGCTGGCCGCCGGCCTGCTGCGCGCGCACGAGGTGCTGCGGGTGGAGCGGCTGCGCGACCCGAGCCGCCGCCCGCTGCTGGTCGTGGTGACCGACGGCCGGGCCACCGGCGGGCGGGACGCGCTCGCCCGGTCGCAGCGCGCGGCCGGGCTGTTCGCCGCGCAGGGCACCGCCAGCGTGGTGCTGGACTGCGAGTCCGGCCCCGTCCGACTCGGCCTCGCCCGCACCCTGGCCGGGCTGCTCGGCGGCACCGCCGTCAGCCTGGACGAGCTGCGCCCCGAGGGCGTCGCCTCGCTCGTCCGCGAGAACCGGCAGGACAGCCGGCGCGAGAACCGTGCCACCACCATGCGAAAGGCGGCCTGAGCCGACATGCCCAAGGGTGTCCCCGAGAGCGTCCCCGACGATGGCCTGACGACCCGTCAGCGCCGCACGCAGCCGATCACCGCCGTGCACACCGGCCCCGGCAAGGGCAAGTCCACGGCCGCGTTCGGCATGGCGCTGCGGGCCTGGAACCAGGGCTGGCCCGTCGGGGTGTTCCAGTTCGTGAAGTCCGCCAAGTGGAAGGTCGGCGAGGAGAACGCGCTGCGCATGCTCGGCGCCTCCGGCGAGGGCGGGACGGTCGACTGGCACAAGATGGGCTCCGGCTGGTCGTGGATCCAGCGCTCCAGCGAGATGGAGATGGACAGCGAGGCGGCCGCCAAGGAGGGCTGGGAGCAGGTCAAGCGCGACCTGGCGGCCGAGACCTACCGCTTCTACGTGCTGGACGAGTTCACCTACCCGATGCACTGGGGCTGGGTCGACCCGGAGGAGGTCGTGTCGGTGCTCAAGGACCGCCCGGGCAGCCAGCACGTCGTCGTCACCGGCCGGTACGCACCCGAGCCGCTGACCGAATTCGCCGACCTGGTCACCGAGATGACCAAGGTCAAGCACCCCATGGACGCCGGCCGCAAGGGCCAGCGCGGTATCGAGTGGTAGACCGTTGAGCACTGCCGGCAGGCCGTTGGCCGCCATCCCCCGCCTCGTCATCGCCGCGCCCTCCTCGGGCGCCGGCAAGACCACCGTCGCCACCGGTCTGATCGCGGCGCTCACCGCGCGCGGGCTGGCGGTGTCCCCGCACAAGGTCGGCCCCGACTACATCGACCCGGGCTACCACGCGCTCGCCGCCGGGCGCCCGGGCCGCAACCTGGACGCCTTCCTGTGCGGCCCGGAGCGGATCGCCCCGCTCTTCCTGCACGGCGCGGCGGGGGCGGACGTCGCGGTGGTCGAGGGGGTCATGGGCCTGTTCGACGGGGCCTCCGGGCGGGGGGAGCTGGCCTCCACCGCGCACGTCGCCAAGCTGCTGCGGGCGCCCGTGGTCCTGGTGGTGGACGGCTCCTCGCAGTCCCGGTCGGTGGCCGCGCTGGTGCACGGCTTCGCCTCCTGGGACCCGGAGGTGCGCCTCGCCGGGGTGATCCTCAACCGGGTCGCCTCCGACCGGCACGAGCACCTCCTGCGCGAGGCCCTGGAGGAGGGCTCGGGCGTGCCCGTGCTGGGCGCGCTGCGCCGCTCCACGGCGGTCGCCACGCCGTCCCGCCACCTCGGGCTGATCCCGGCCGTGGAGCGCTCGGCGGAGGCCCTGCGCGCCGTCGCCGACATGGGTGAACTCGTCGCCGCCTCGGTCGACTTGGACGCCCTGCTCGAACTCGCCCGGACGGCACCGGAGTTGACCGCCGAACCGTGGAACCCGTCGGCCGAGGTCGACCCGGTGGCCGGCACACCGCGGATCGCGGTGGCGGGCGGCGCCGCGTTCTCCTTCTCGTACGCCGAGAACGCCGAACTCCTCACCGCCGCAGGCGCCGAGGTCGTCCCCTTCGACCCGCTGCACGCCTCGGCGCTGCCCGACGGCACGGCCGGCCTGGTGATCGGCGGCGGCTTCCCCGAACTGTACGTCCGGGAGCTGAGCGGCAACACGGCGCTGCGCGGGGCCATCGCGGCGTTCGCCGCCGGCGGCGGCCCGATCGCCGCCGAATGCGCCGGACTCCTCTACCTGGGGCGCGAGTTGGACGGCCTGCCGATGTGCGGCGTGCTGGACACCGGCGCCCGGATGACCGAACGGCTCACCCTCGGCTACCGGGAGGCCGTCGCCCTGCACGACTCCCCGCTCGCCCGGACCGGCACCCGGGTGCGCGGCCACGAGTTCCACCGGACGGTCTGCGAACCGGGCGCGGGCGAACACCCCGCCTGGGGCTGGCGCCTGCCCACCGGCCCCCGCACCGAGGGGTTCGCGGGCAGCCACGTCCACGCCTCCTACCTGCACCTGCACTGGGCCGGAGCCCCGTCCCTGGCCACCTCCTTCACCTCCGCCGCAGCCACCTACCAGGCGACCCCCGGGAACCCCGCGTCACCGTGACCCCCCTCGGGCCCTGCCCGTCTCAGGACGGGCCGTTGCCGAAGGTGCCGGTCAGGGGGTCGGGGCGGTCGGGGCGGTCGGCGCGGTGGCAGGTGGCGCAGCGGAGGCGGGTGTAGATCGCCACCGGGCCCATGAAGACGTCCTCGCGGCCGTCCGCCGGGGAGGCGGAGGCGGCCGGCCCGCCGCAGTCCAGGCAGGCGCGGCGAGGGCGGGCGGCGATGGAGCAGGAGCGGCAGACCAGGTGGGTCGGGTGCTCGGCGTGGACGACCACGGGCTGGGGGCCGCCGTTGAGCAGGTGGACGCACCACGTGCAGGACTCGTCCGCCTGCGCCGCCAGCATCCGGGCCCTGGTCTCCTGCTGCCACCTGGCGGCCTTCTGCACCGGGACCGTCACCGGCGACCCCCACCCGGCGGCACTGAGCCACTGGGCGCCCTCCGCCCCTGCCGCCCGCAGCTGGTCGTCGACGGCGATGTCCCTGGGGGTCTTGTCCTTCATGGGCTCCTCCTCCGGTGCGGTTCCCGCCGGGTTAACGCCACCGGGGAGGCCACGGACACGCGAACTGCCCGACCACTACGGCCGCCTGCCGCTGCTGACGCCGCCCGCGCACGTCCGGACCGACCGTCACCGCGGGGCCGCCCCGGCCCCCCAACGTACGCCGAAGCGCCGGACCGCGCGGCGGTTCAGGCGCAGACGCCGGGGGCGCGCTCAGCCGGTGGCGCGGATGTAGATGTCGGCGGCGCCGGGGGCGGCGCCGGGGATGGTGGCGACGTAGATGCGGCGGGTGGTCTGGGGGTGGCTGGGGGGCGGGGTGGGGGTGAGGGAGGGAGTGGGGGTGGGCGTCGGGGTGAGCGTTGGGGTCGGGGTCAGGGGGAGGGTGACGGAGGGGGTGGGCTCGGGGGTTTCGTCGTCGAGGTCCGGGGTGGGGTCGGCGTCGGCGTCCGGTTCGGCGTCGGGGTCGGCGGCCTGGAGGCCAGGGGGTGCCGCGGGCGCCGGGGGCGCCGGGTCCGCGGTGGTGGCGTCGGGGGTGGGGGTGGGCTCAGGGTCCGGGAGGAGTTCGGGGGCCTCGGCCGGGCCGTCGCCGCCGAGGGCGGCGGTGAGGTCGGCCGGGAGGGGTGCGGTGGGGCCGGGGGCCGGGAGGTCGTAGGCGCGGAGGAAGTCGCCGAGGCCGACGTCCTTGCCCGCGACGCGGTAGTGCAGGTAGGCGATGGGGGCGCCGTCGGGGGTGTGGGTGTAGACGGCGCCGACGGGGACGTAGGAGCGGCCGACACCGGGGTGCTGGGAGGGGTGGAGGCCGGCGAGGAGTTCGGCGCGGTCGCGGTCGGTCTCGCGGCCGACGCGGCCGGCGGTGAGCGAGTTGACGCCGCGCACCACGAGGGCGGCCGCGACGGACACGCAGAGGACCAGTCCGACGGCGACGGTGCGCCGCAGGACGGGTCGGCCGTGCAGGGCCGGCCAGGAGTCGGTGACCGCGCGCTCGGGCGGGATGCCGTCCACGATTGTCGTTCCCCCGTTCGATCAGGACGTCATTGTGCTCGACGAGGGACCGTAGCCGAGAGTTCCTCAGCCCAGGTAGGCGGGGGCGACCGCGGCCTGGGTGACCCGCCGGGGGGCGCCGCCGCCGTCGGCGGGGACGGTCCACAGGTCGGCGCCGTAGTCGCCGGGCAGAGCGTAGAGGAGGGTACCGGTGTCCGACCAGACGGCCTGGTCGTCGATGTTGCGCTGTTCGGCGGTGGCCGTCTCGGTCATGGTGGCGAGGTCGAGGACGTACAGGCGCCAGGGGGCGTCGGGGGACAGGCCGGGGACGCGCTTCTTGTACACGATGCGGGTGCCGTCCGGGGAGAGCGAGGGGCACTCGACGTTCTCGTGCAGGGTGGTGAGGGTGTGGGCGGCGAGGTCGCCGCGGACGAGGTGGGTGTGGCCGCCGGTGGCGAGGGTCGCGTAGAAGGTGTTGTCGTCGGCGAAGGTCACGCCCCAGATGTTGATGTCGTGGGCCTGGTAGGGGTGGCCGTCCTTGATCACGTCGAAGGTCTCCAGGTTGTCCCGGAGGTTCCAGTCGCGGACGTCGACGATGGAGGTGCGGGTGGAGAAGTCGGTGCCCGCGTAGGAGTCGCCGCTGACGAAGACCGTCCAGGCGGCGAGGTGCCCGGACGGGGAGACTCGGGAGCGGGTGGGGATGCCGGCCGCCGGGTAGGAGCGCCGTTCGCGCAGGTGGTCGTCGAGGACGACGGCGCGGTAGGTGTCCTCCAGGGCGCCGTGCTGGGCCTGGAGGCAGATGCCGGTGCCGGCGGCGGCGTAGAAGCGCAGGCACTGGACGCCGGAGGCGGTGCGCGGACCGTCCGGGCGGTCGGCGGGGACGGCGGTGAGTTCGTCGCGGTGCGGGCCCCAGGCCATGTTGCGGAAGACCAGCTTCCGCCCCTCGGAGGGCTTCTGCAGGGTGACGGCGCCCTCGGTGACGGCGGGGCCGCCGGGCTGGGCCTGGTCGCGCCGGGCGGTGCGGTCGGCGGCGTGGAGGACGGCCCCGGTGCCGACGGCGCCGAGCAGCAGGACGGCGACCAGGAGGATGATCACCCTGGTCCGGTTCTGGAGTCGGTTCACGGGCTCTCCTCGACGGTGGTGGTGGCGGGTTCACGCAGGACGGCGGCCGCGCCGAGCACGCAGAGCGCGAGCGCCCCCGCCGACCAGCCCAGCGCGCCGGTGCCGCCGACCGCGCTCCACAGCGCGCCGAACAGCAGCGAGCAGGCGAACCGGGCGAGCGCCTGCCCGGTGCCGACCAGGGCCAGCCCGGCGCCGCGCTGCCCGGCCGGGACGGCGTCGGCCGCGGCGGCGGCGAGCACGCCGTCGGTGGCCGCGTAGAAGGCGCCGTGCAGCACGAGGACGCAGACGGCCACCGCCGGGCCGCCGGCCGGCGAGAGCAGCAGCCCGTACGCGAGCAGCAGCAGCACGTGCCCGCCGAGGAAGAGCCGGCGGCGGCCGATCCGGTCGGCGAGGGCGCCGAGCGGGACGGCGAGCAGCAGGAAGGCGGCGGCGGTGCCGAGCGGCAGCAGCGGGAACAGGTCGACGGAGAGGCCGAGCCGGCGCTGGACGAGGAGGTAGAGGAAGGAGTCGCTGACGGTGGTGAGTCCGAGCAGGACGGCGCAGAGCGTGAGCCGTCGCAGCCCGGGCAGCCGCAGCAGGGTGAGGCTGTCGCGTAGCGCGGGAGCAGTAGTTGACGGTTCGTCAGTAGACGGCCGGTTCGGCACGAACAGCAGCAGGACCAGCACGCCGAGGGCGGCGACGCACGCGCTGACCGTGAACACCGCGTTGTAGCCGTGCCGCTCTCCCCCGTCGGCGAGCATCGGCCCGCCCGCCAGGCGCAGCACGAGGAAGGCGGTGAGCGGGCCGAGCAGGGCCCCGGCGGTGTCCATCGCCCGGTGCACGCCGAACGCCCGTCCGCGGTGGGCGGGTTCGGTGGAGAGCGAGATCATCGCGTCCCGGGGCGCGGTGCGCAGGCCCTTGCCGGTGCGGTCGACGGCGATCACGGCGCCGATCAGCGGCACGGTGTGGACGAGCAGCAGCAGCGGTTTGCAGAGCGCGGACAGGCCGTAGCCGACGGCCGCGACGGCCTTGTGGCGGGCGGCGCCGTCACGGCCGCGGCGGTCGGCGAGGTGGCCCCCGGCGAGGCGCACGAGTGCGCTGAACCCGTTCTGGATGCCGTCCAGCAGCCCGAACCCGAGCGGGGAGAGGCCGAGGCCGGTGAGCAGGTAGAGCGGCAGGACGGCGGTGACCATCTCGGAGGAGATGTCGGTGACCAGGCTGACGGCGCCGAGGGCGAGCACCGTCCCGGGTACGGCGCGCAGGGCGGCGCCCCGCCGCCCCGGCGGCTCCGTTGCGGAGGCCGGGGCGGCGGGGGCCTTGGAGCTGCGGGAGTCCGCGACGTACACGGGCGTCAGTTCCAGATGCCGGTGATGTCGGTGGCGTTGGCGGCGTTGCCCGCGTGGGTGGTCAGCCCGGCGAGGTCCTCCAGGGTGCGCAGCACGTTGTAGTGGTTGTAGGTGGTGCCGGTGCTGCTGCCGGGGGTGACGTGGGCGCCGTAGACGACGGTCGGGATGCGGTTGCCGGCGAGGCGGTTGTCCTCGTCGAAGGTGACCACGAGCAGGCTGTTGTGGCTCTTGGCCCAGTCCGCGTAGGCGGCGAGGTTGGTCTGCAGCCAGGCGTCACCGGTGCCGACGGAACAGTCGTGCATGTCGTTGCACAGGTCCGGGATGACGAAGGAGACCTTGGGCAGGGTGGTGTAGTCGGTCGGGAAGGCGTCCATGCCGTAGGCGCTGGAGGCGGGCACGTTGCCGAAGCCGAACCACGGGTTGTGCTTCTGCGCGTAGTTGTCGACGCGGCAGTCGGTGGCGCCCTGGGCGGGCAGGCCCTCGTTGTAGCTGGCCCAGGTCCGGCCGGCGGCGAGCAGTTCGGAGCCCAGGTTGGGCTGCTGGAGGGCGCCGACGTCGACGCAGCTGTCGTCGGTGACGCCCTGCGCGCTGCCGGAGAACAGCATGTAGTAGTTGGGCTGGCTGGGGTGGGTGAGCGCGAAGGACTGGGTGAGCGCGGCACCGCCGGCGACCAGCGTGTTGTTGATGTACGGCGCGCTGGAGCTGCTGCCGATGACCTGCGAGTAGGCGTGGTTCTCCATCATCACGACGATCACGTGGTCGGGCGAGGGCAGCCCGCCCGTGGTGTCGGCGGCCGCGCTGCCGCCGGCGGCCCACAGGCCGAGCGAGCCGCCGACGAGGCCGAGCCCGGCGGCGAGGGCGGTGAGGGGCCGGCGGAGCGGGCGGCGGAGCGGGCGGCGGGAGGGGCGGCGGGGGGACGTGGTTCCGGGGGTGCGGAGTCGTGCGAAGGCCATCGGGTCCTCCGTGCGTCGGGGCTGCCTGGTTGGAGCGCCGAGAACAGTAGGATCGCGCCGTGTCGTGTACCGCACAAGACAAGTGAAGAACAGACGAACAGCTGCCGCCCGTCGGCGGTCCACGTCACAACCGCCCCGATTGACCCGTTCCGACCGGGCGTGGTGGGATCACGGGGGCCCTTGTGGCGGGATCGCGGATGCTCGTGCGCGGGGATCGCGGGGCTTTGGGTGAAGGAGCGGGACGTGATCGGACTGGTCGCCCTCAACGGGACGGGCCGCCTGCTGGCCGACGAGATCCACGCCGCCTGGCCCGAGACCACCCGCATCCACACCGCGGTGGTCAGCGCCTGCTTCGGTCCGACCGAGGCCCTGGACTACGCCCTCGGCCGGGACGACCTGGTGGTCTGCCTCGCGCCGGTCGCGGCCACCGTGCGGCTGTTGATCGACGGCTCGCACCTGCGCCCCGGCGGGCCCGGCCTGGTCAGCCTGGACCTGAACCTGCGCTACGCCGTCCCGCTGACCGGGCGCGACAGCGGCGCCGACGAGCTGGCCGAGGAACTCGCCGCCCTGCTCGGTGTCCGGGCCGTCCTGGCCAGCGGCCCTCCCCCGGCCACCGCCCCGCCCTTCGCGCATCTGGCCGGGCACGCGTCGACGTCCACCCGCGGGCCGCGCGGCTCGGCGGCCGCGCAGGCGCTCGCCGAGGGCCGACCGGTCCGGCTGGAGAGCGACCTGGCGTACCCGCTGCCCGCCCTGCCGTCCTCCGCCCGTCCCGACGCGCCCGCCGACGCCCCCGTCCTGCGGGTCACCGACCGCACCCACCCCGAGGAGGACGTGCTCCTCGTGCACCCGCGCACCCTGGTCGTCGGGGTCGGCGCGGGCGGCGGCGCCACGGACTCCGAGCTGATGCGACTGATCACGGACACCCTGGCCGAACACGGCCTGGCCCGCGCCTCGATCGCCCGGCTGGCGACGGTGGCCGGCAAGGCGGACCACCCGGAGGTGCGCTGGGCCGCGTTCTGCCTCGGCGGGGTGCCGGTGGACGAGCACCCGGCGGCGGCCCTGGCCGCGGTGGCGGTGCCGAACCCGTCCGACCTGGTCGGCGCCGCCGTCGGCACCGCGAGCGTCGCCGAGGCGGCCGCCCTGGCGAGCGCCCCGGGCGGCGAACTCGTCGCCACCAAACGGAAGTCCGCCGCGGCGACGGTCGCGATCGCCCGGGCGGCGGTCCGCGGACGCCTCGCCGTCGTCGGGCTCGGGCCCGGCGCGCACGACCTGCTGGTGCCGCGCGCGCTGGCGGAACTGCGGCGCGCGTCGGCGGTCGTGGGCGCGTCGGGCGCGGTCGAGGCGGTCGCCGAGCTGCTGCGGCCCGGGACCAGGCGGATCGCGACGGACGACGGCGCCGGGGCGGCCGTCGGGGCGGCCGTCGACCTGGCCGCCGACGCGGCCGTTGACCTGGCTGTTGACCTGGCCGCGCACGGGCACGCCGTCGCACTGGTCGCCCTCGGCGACGGCGCGGCACTGAGCGTGCCGCCGGGCCCGTACGACGTCCACCGCGTCCCGGGGCTGCCCCTTCATCCGCTCGCCCCCGATGTGCCCGCCCACCCGCAAGGAGACCCCGCGTGACCGCCCCCGAACCCGACCTGCGCCACCACGGCGACGCCGAGGTGCGCGCCGACGGGTCCGGCCTGGTCGACCTCGCCGTCAACGTCCGCACCGGCACACCCCCGGCCTGGCTGCGCGACCGGCTCGCGGCCACCCTCGGCGACCTCGCCGCCTACCCCGACCAGGGCGCCGCCCGCGCCGCGGTGGCCGCCCGGCACCGGCGGCCGGCCGACGAGGTGCTGCTCACCTCGGGGGCGGCGGAGGCCTTCGTCCTGCTGGCCCGCGTCCTGATGTCACGTCACATCGTCGTCGTGCACCCGCAGTTCACCGAACCAGAGGCGGCTCTGCGGGACGCCGGACACCAGGTGCACCGGGTGCTGCTGTCCCCCGAGGACGGGTTCCGGCTGGGGGCCGTCCCGGAGGAGGCCGACCTGGTCGTCCTCGGCAACCCCACCAACCCGACCTCCGTCCTGCACCCCGCCGACGCCGTCGCCGCACTCGCCCGCCCCGGACGCACCCTGGTGGTCGACGAGGCGTTCATGGACACCGTGCCCGGCGAACGCGAGTCCCTCGCCCCGGTCCGGGACCTGCCCGGCCAGGTTGTCGTCCTGCGCAGCCTCACCAAGACCTGGGGCCTGGCCGGACTGCGGATCGGTTACGTCCTCGGGCCCGCGCCACTGATCGCCGCACTCGGCGCCGCCCAGCCGCTCTGGCCGGTCTCCACCCCCGCGCTGGCCGCCGCCGAGGCGTGCAGCGGCCCGGCCGCGCTGGCCGAGGCGGAGGCAGCCGCCGCCGAACTGGCCTTGTGGCGGACGTACTTGCTGAAGGGCTTGGCCGCCTTCCCGACTCTTCGGGTGTACGGCGAGCCGGCCGCGTCCTTCGTCCTGGTACGGCTGCCGGAGGCGGCGGCCGTCCGGGAGCGGCTGCGCGGGCGCGGCTTCGCCGTCCGGCGCGGGGACACCTTCCCGGGGCTGGGCGAGGAGTGGCTGCGGATCGCCGTCCGGGACGAGGCCACCACCGACCGCTTCCTGGGCGCCCTCACCGCCGTCCTCGGCCCAGCCTGACCCCCGCCACCGCCCCTGCCCCGACCCCGCCTGACCTCCGCCCCGACCCCGCCTCAGTCCAGCCTGATCGCATCCCCCACCGCGACCCGGCCGGGCACCAGCACCTGCGCGTACACCCCCGCGCAGGGCAGCGCGGGCATGCCCTCCAACGGGACCAGGCGGTTCCGCTCGGCCGGGACGCGCAGGGCGGACGTGCTCCGGGGCAGCGGGCCGTGCCGCAGGGTCGGGACGGCGCAGCGCGGCGTGAGCACCACGACGCGCAGCCGCAGCACCGGCCCGATCGCCAACTCCCGCCCCACCCAGGCGTTCTCGACGTACCCCTCGCCCTCGGTGCGGATCACCAGGTTCGGCCGGTAGCGCTCCGCCTCGGCGCCGGTCGCGGCCAGCGTCGAGGTGGTGACCAGGTGCAGCGGGGCGAAGTCGAAGAAGCCGCCGTCCGGCGCGGCCCGGCCCAACTCGTTGACGGTGACGTCGACTTCGGCCTCGATGCCGTGCGCCAGCACCTCCTCCGGCACGGCCCGCTCGATCGTCGCCCCGGGCGGGCACTCGGCGATCAGGGCGACCTTGCGGCCGAGCGCCGCCGACAGCTCCTCCTCGTCCACGCACCGCCCGTCCGGGCCGGTGATCACCACGCCGCCCGCCGTGGTCGCCGCCGTGTAACCGAGCAGGCCCGCCCACAGCCGCGGGTTCTTGGCGCTGGCGACCTTCCCGGTGTCGAGGTCGAGCAGGGCGCGGCCGCGGTCCCGCTCCAGGCCGCGCCCGTCCACCCCGACCGCCGCCAGTTCCTCCCCCAGCAGCGACTTCACCGGGTAGCGCCGCAGCCGTTCGACCGTCCCGATCCTCATGCCGCGACCGCCCATTCGCGCAGGGCCATGAAGTCGGCGGCCAGCAGGCCGATTCGGGGGTTGACGTGGAACGTGAGTGCCGGGGCGGGGTGGTGGGCGGCTATCCAGGCGGTGTCCTGCGGGCCCAGTTCGTCGTCCACCCAGGCGAACGGGCGGCCGTCCGCCCAGGCGACCACGTCCCGGGTCTTCCAGTGCAGGCCGTCCGGGTCCTCCCCGAACAGGTCCGTCCACTGGATGTAGGGGAGTTCGGGCAGTCCGAGGTTCGGGCCGATGTGGGTGTTCGCCTCGCCCATCCAGCCGGTGGCCCACACCAGTTCGTACGGCAGGCCGAGCAGTTCCGGCCCGTGCGCCGGGTTCAGCCACACCCGCAGCGGCTTCGCCCGCGCGTGGGAGTAGTGCGCCTGCCGGTCCGCCCACCAGGTCGGGAGCAGGCGGTGGGTGTCGTACCCCTCCGGCCGCCGGGTCGTCGGCGCGGCGTAGGGGTTGAGCGGTCCGTCCACGTCGAGGAGGAGCAGGGGCAGCGTCATGCCGTGAATTCTCCGGCCGACCCGGCGGATTGACCAGCGGTTTGCGGGTTCACGGCCGGTGCCACAGGTTGCGGGCGGCCAGCAGCGGCAGCACGCCCTCGCCGAACCAGTACGCCTCCTCCAGGTGCGGCATGCCCGACAGCACGAACTCGTCGATCCCCAGCTCGTGGTACTCGGTGATCAGGTCCGCGACCTCCCGGTGGCTGCCCACCAGGGCCGTCCCGGCGCCGCCGCGCAGCAGGCCGATCCCGGCCCACAGCCCCGGGTACACCTCCAGCCGCTCGGCCGATCCGCCGTGCAGCGCGAGCATCCGCCGCTGGCCCTCCGACTCGCTCTCGGCGAGCGCCCGCTGGGTCCGGCGCACGAGCCCCGGGTCCATTCCGGCGAGCAGCCGCTCGGTCTCCGCCCAGGCCTGCGCGGCGGTGTCCCGGGTGATCACGTGCAGCCGGATCCCGAACCGCACCACCCGCCCGCGGGCGGCGGCGAGTTCGCGGATCCAGCGGATCTTCTCCCGCACCTGGGCGGGCGGTTCGCCCCAGGTCAGGTAGACGTCCGCGGACTGCGCCGCGACCTCGCCGGCCGCCGGGGACGAGCCGCCGAAGTACACCGTCGGCACCGGCTCCGGCAGCCGGTTCAGCCGGGCCCGCTCGACCCGCAGATGGGGCCCGTGGTGGTCGACCGTCCCGCCCGCCCACAGCCGCCGGACGATGTCCAGGAACTCCCCGGTCCGCGCGTACCGGGCGTCCTTGTCCAGGAAGTCCCCGTAGGCGCGCTGCTCGGCGGACTCCCCGCCGGTCACCACGTTCAGCAGCAGCCTTCCGCCGGACTGCCGTTGGTACGTCGCGGCCATCTGCGCGGCCAGCGTCGGGCTGATCTGCCCGGGCCGGAACGCCACCAGGTACTTCAGCCGCTCCGTCACCTGCGTCAGCATCGCCGTCGTCAGCCAGGCGTCCTCGCACCACGCCCCGGTCGGCGTCAGCACCCCCTCGAACCCCAACTGCTCCGCGCTGCGGGCGACCTGCCCCAGGTACCCCAGGCTCGGCGGCCGGTCCGCCCCCGCCACCCCCGGCGTGGACCCGTGACCACCCCCGACGATCTGCCGACTGTCACCGTTGGTGGGAAGGAACCAGTGGAACACGAGCGACATGAACGGACACACTCCTACGCCGGGTTGCCTGCGGGATGAGGACGGAGACACTCACCGGCAACACGCGGCCGCGCACACCCGCACCAGGTCCACGTGCAGACGTCGCACGAGGACACGGCGGGCGGAAGCGGTCATGCGAGCGATTATGCCCGACGACGACGGCCGCCGGCCCTCCCTCGTACGGGAGGACCGGCGGCCGGTGCGGAGCGGGGGCGGATCAGACCTGGCCGGCCTTCTCCAGGGCCTCGCAGCAGGTGTTGATCATGAGGCGGGTGACGACGTACGGGTCGATGTTGGCGTTCGGGCGACGGTCCTCGATGTAGCCCTTCTGCTCCACCTCGACCTGCCACGGGATGCGGACCGAGGCGCCGCGGTTGGAGACGCCGTAGCTGTAGACGTTCCACGGGGCGGTCTCGTGCTTGCCGGTCAGGCGGGACTGGATGTCGTCGCCGTACTGGCTGACGTGCTCCAGCACCTTGTCCTGGGAGGCGCCGAGGGACTCGCAGGCGGTGATGATGGCGTCGTAGCCCTCGCGCATCGCCCTGGTGGAGAAGTTGGTGTGTGCACCCGCGCCGTTCCAGTCGCCCCTGACCGGCTTGGCGTCCAGGGTGGCGTCGATGCCGAACTCCTCGGCGGTGCGGTACAGCAGGTAGCGGGCGATCCACAGGTCGTCCGAGACGGTCAGCGAGGAGACCGGGCCGATCTGGAACTCCCACTGGCCGGGCATGACCTCGGCGTTGATGCCGCAGATCGCCAGGCCGGCGTCGATGCAGCGGTCCAGGTGCAGCTCGACGATCTCGCGGCCGAAGACCTCCTCGGCGCCGATGCCGCAGTAGTAGCCGCCCTGCGGGGCCGGGAAGCCGCCCTCCGGGAAGCCGAGCGGGCGGGAGCCCTTGAAGAAGGTGTACTCCTGCTCGATACCGAAGATCGACTCCTGGGCCGCGTACTTCTCGTCGACCTCGCGCAGCAGGGCGCGGGTGTTGGACTTGTGCGGGGTGCCGTCGGTCTCCAGCACCTCGCACAGGACGAGGATGTTGTCACCGCCGCGGATCGGGTCCGGCACGACCTTCACCGGGTCCAGCACGCGGTCCGAGGCGTGGCCCTCCGCCTGGTTGGTCGAGGAGCCGTCGAAACCCCAGGTCGGGATCTTGTCCGCGTTGGGCAGGACCCGAGTCTTGGAACGGAGCTTCGCGGTCGGCTTGGTGCCGTCGATCCAGATGTACTCGGCCTTGATTGCCACGGCGGTGTACCTCGCATTGCTGGGTGGTGGGTGCCCGCGTAGCGTCGCAAGCCGCCGTTTCCCGGTTGTTCCTCTCGTGTAACGCGGATGTGAACCAACCCTCCGTGATGACACGGTCACGGTGCGGGAGTGCCAGGGCGACATCCGGAGTGGCGGGGTGGCACCCGGGGTGCCGAGGTGGCACCCCGGGTGGCGCTCCCGCACCGCGAGGGGCCGGGGCTCAGTGCCGGCGGGCGTGCGCGGCCCGGCGGCGCCGGGTGGCCCACAGGGCGCCGGCCCCGCCGGCGACGAGGGCGGCGGCCCCGGCGGCCAGCGGGCCGGTGGCGCTGCTGCCGCCGGTCGCGGCGAGGCCGGCGGCCGGCTTCTCCGACGGGCCGGGCTTCTCGGTGGCGGCCTGCGGGACGACGGCGCGGGTGGTGGTGTCGGCGACCGGCTGGGCGGTGGCGGCGGTGCCGGTCGGCGCGGGCGACGTCGGGGCCTGGGTCGGGGTCGCGCCGGCAGCCGGCGCGGAGGGCTTCTCGCAGCTCACCGAGGCCACGGTGATCTTGCCGGTGACCTTGGCGACGTTCAGGTTCAGCGGGTTCACCTCCACCTGGACCTCCAGGGCGGAGGCGGCGGCGGTGGTCGAGGTGGTGCTCTTCTTGGAGAGCTCCACCGACACGCTGCCGATCAGCGGCACGTCCACCTTGGTCGGCCCGTACAGGCCGATGGTGACGGGCTTGCCGAGCACCGTCAGCTTGGCGGGCGCGACGACGTCGGCGGTCGGCTGCCCGTCGACGGGGCAGGTCGCCTCGGCGCTCATCGCCTCCAGGCCGATCAGCGTGGTGGCGGGCAGGCCGGGGGCGTGCACGTCGGCGTTGACCAGCTTGACGGAGGCGGCGGTGCCCTTGGCGTCGATGCGGGTCACGGCCGTGCCGACGTCGGCCTTGACCAGGGTGACCGGGCCCTGCTGGTCGACGCCGTCGACCTTGGCGGTGAGGAGCGAGCCCTCGCTCTGGGCCGGCGTCTCCACCTTGTTGAGCGCGAGGTCCACCGGGACGTCGACCGTCTTGTTCAACAGGCTGACGTCCAGGGCGAGTTCGGCGGTGACGGCGCGCGCCTTGCCGGGCGAGGCGGCGGACGACGGAGAGGACGACGCAGTGGCCGCCGGGGCGGCGCACGCGGGCGGGACGGTGAGCAGCGTGCAGGCCGCGACCACGGCGGCGGCGGAAGCGGTTCGGCGGACGGAACGGGCGGAGCTGGTGGAACGAGAAGACATGGCGGTACCCCCACAGGTGCTGTTGATCCGGAGCGCGCCCAGACGTCACCCGCGACAGGCGGGGAGGGGCCGGCGTTCCGAACGGTGAGCCGCCAGTCTTCTCGAACAGTCCGTCACAGGAGCCACACAGAACGTCATTTCACTCGTTGGAGTGAGATTGACGTCTGCTACTGACTCCGGTCTGCTACGGCAGTCGCCAGTCCACCGGCTGCGCCCCCTGCCGCGCCAGCAGCTCGTTCGCCCGGCTGAACGGCCGCGAGCCGAAGAAGCCGCCGCTCGCCGAGTACGGGCTCGGGTGCGCCGACTCGATCGCCGGGACGTCTCCGAGCAGCGGCCGCAGGTTGCGGGCGTCGCGCCCCCACAGGATCGCCACCAGCGGGCCGCCGCGCGCCACAAGAGCCCGGATCGCCTGCTCGGTGACCTCCTCCCAGCCCTTGCCCCGGTGCGCGGCGGGCTTGCGCGGCGCGGTGGTCAGCGCGCGGTTGAGCAGCAGGACGCCCTGCCGCGTCCACGGGGTGAGGTCGCCGTTGGACGGCTGGGGCAGGCCGAGGTCGCTGCCGTACTCCTGGAAGATGTTGATCAGGCTGGCCGGGATCGGCCGGGTCTCCGGCGCCACCGAGAAGCTGAGCCCGACGGCGTGGCCCGGGGTCGGGTACGGGTCCTGTCCGACGATCAGCACCCGCACGTCGGCGAAGGGCTGTTGGAAGGCCCGCAGCACGTTCGGCCCGGACGGCAGGTAGGTACGGCCGGCGGCCAGTTCGGCGCGCAGGAAGTCGCCCATGGCGGCGACCCGCCCGCCGACGGGCTCCAGGGCGGTGGCCCAACCGGGCTCGACGATCTCGTTCAGTGGACGCGGTGCCATGGTGGCCACCCTATCGGCCTACACCGACAGCGCGTTCAGCGGATGATCATGCACACGAGCCCGGAGCCGTCCGGCCCGGCGGCCGACCACGACGGGCCACCCGCCACCGGCCACCCGCTCACCCCACCGGCCGGCCGCGCAGCACCACCAGCCGGGGGTCGGCGAGCACCCGGACGTCCGCCCGCGGGTCCTCCCCGTACACCACGAAGTCGGCCGACTCCCCCTCCTCCAGCCCCGGCCGCCCCAGCCACTCCCGCGCACCCCAACTGGCCGCCGACAGTGCCTGCGCCGGGCTCAGCCCCGCCTTCACCAGTTCCGCCACCTCCTCCGCGACCAGCCCGTGCGCCAGCGAGCCGCCCGCGTCCGTGCCGACGAACACCGGGATGCCCGCGTCGTGCGCGGCGCCGACGGTGGCGTAGCGGCGCTCGTGCAGCCGCCGCATGTGGGCCGCCCAGGCCGGGAACCTGCCCTCGCCGCCGGCCGCCAGGCCCGGGAAGGTGGCGATGTTGACCAGCGTCGGGACGATCGCCACGCCGCGCTCGGCGAAGGCCGGGATCAGCTCCTCGGTCAGTCCGGTGGCGTGCTCGATGCAGTCGATACCGGCCGCCAGCAGGTCCGGCAGCGACTCGGCGGCGAAGCAGTGCGCGGTGACCCGCGCGCCTTCCTCGTGCGCCGCCGCGATCGCCTCGGCCAGCGCGTCGCCGGGCCAGCAGGCGGCGAGGTCGCCGCGCTCGCGGTCGATCCAGTCGCCGACCAGCTTCACCCAGCCGTCGCCGCGCCGGGCCTCCGCGCGGACGTACGCGGCGAGGTCGCCGGGCTCGATCTCGTGCGCGTAGTTGCGGATGTAGCGGCGGGTGCGGGCGATGTGCCGCCCGGCGCGGATGATCCGGGGCAGGTCCTCGCGCTCGTCGATCCACCGGGTGTCGGCGGCCGAGCCGGCGTCGCGGATCAGCAGGGTGCCGGCGTCACGGTCGGTGAGCGCCTGCTTCTCGCTGGTCTCCGCGTCGACGGCGCCGTGCGCGTCCAGGCCGACGTGGCAGTGCGCGTCCACCAGGCCGGGCAGCACCCAGCCGGTCACCGTCCGGACGTCCTCGGCGCCGGGCGGGCGGGTGAAGCTCACCCGGCCGTCCACGACCCAGAGTTCGTCCCGGACGTCCTCCGGACCGACCAGCACCCGACCCCGGACGTGCAGCACCGCGCCATCGCTCATGGCCCGCACTCTACCGACGGGCGTGTTCCCTGTAAGCAGCAAAGATGCGGCAGACTCGTTCCGGCACCCACCACCCCACGCCCGAAAGGCCGCTACCGTGAGTCCCTTCCTCGACCTCCCCCCGCTCAGCGCCGCCGAGTTCGCGGCGATCGAGGACCAGGTGGCCGCACTGCTGCACACCACCGCGGACGTCATCGTCACCCAGGGTGAGGCGCTGCTGCCGCTGGAGGCCGCGATCCGCGGCGCCGCGCACCCCGGCTCCACCGCGCTCAACATCGTCACCGGCCCGTACGGGCAGACCTTCGGCAACTGGCTGCGCTCCTGCGGGGTCGAGGTCGTGGACCTGGCCGTCCCCTTCGACAGCGCGGTCAGCGCGCAGCAGGTCGCCGACGCCCTCGCCGCCCGTCCGGCCGTCGACTTCGTCTCCCTCGTCCACGCCGAGGCCGCCACCGGCAACACCAACCCCGTCGCCGGGATCGCCGCCGCCGTCCGCGAGCACGGCGCCCTGCTGATGCTCGACGCGGTCGCCTCCGTCGCCGCCGAGCCGCTGCTCACCGACGAGTGGGGCGTCGACCTGTGCGTCATCGGCGGCCAGAAGGCCATGGGCGGCCCCGCCGGGGTCTCCGCCGTCTCCGTCTCCCAGCGCGCCTGGGAGCGGATCGCCGCCAACCCGGCCGCCCCGCGCCGCTCCTACCTGTCCCTGCTCGACTGGAAGGAGCGCTGGACGGACGCCGGGCGCACCGTGCTCCCGCACGCCCCCGCCCAGTTGGAGATGCTGGCCCTCGGAGCCTGCCTCGACCGGATCGCCGCCGACGGCCTGCCCGCCGTCATCGCCCGCCACCGCGCCGCCTCCGCCGCCACCCGCGCGGGCGCCCGCGCGCTCGGCACCCTCGCCCCGTTCGTCACCGAGGACGCCCACGCGGCCCCGGTCGCCACCACCCTGCGCACCCCGGCCGGCGTGCACGCGGCCGAGCTCGCCGCCCGCCTCGACCCCGCCCTCCCCGTCCAGCCCGGCGGCGGCCCCCTCGCCGCCTCGATGCTCCGCGTCAACCACTACGGCCCCGCCGCCGCCCTGCCCACCGTCCACGCCTGCCTCACCGCCCTCGCCACCGCGACGGACGCGGACCCGGCCCCGGCCCTGGCCGCCGCGGAGGCGGCCTGGACGGCAGCCGTCCAGGGCTGACACCACGGCGCCGTCAAGGCCCGAGCACGCGGAGCGGCCCCCGGGACACTCGGTCCCGGGGGCCGCTCCGCCTCTCCCCCGGACAGGGCCTGGCCGCGCACGGCACGGCGGGTTTCGGCCATGGGCTCCCGGCACAGTTCCCGCAGCGTTCATCTGCGCGGCACGCCGATCTCACCGGGGACCGGCAGGCTCCGGCCAGGGGTGAAGTTGGCTATACAACTTCACCCGAGACGCCGCCGAGGAGGAGACCACCGTGACCGAGCTGCCGCCGTACTGGCTGCGCGACAACTGCCCGTGCGCCGAGTGCCGGGACCCCCGGAACGGGCAGAAACTGTTCCAGATCGACGACCTGCCGCAGGACCTGGCGGTCGCCGCGAGCACCGAGACCGACGGGGGCCTGGAGGTGCTCTGGTCGGACGGGCACCGCTCGCGGTACCCGCTGGAGTGGCTGGGCGCCGAGCGGGACGGCGACGGGCGGACGGAGGAGGGCAAGCGGCTCTGGGTGGCGGCGGACTTCGCGCGCGGGATCCCCGAGGCGCGGTGGGAGGCGTACCTGTCCGACCCCGCCGAGCAGGCCGCCGTCCTCACCGCCGTGCGCAGCAGCGGCTTCGCGGTGCTGCGCGGGGTGCCGGCGGTGGAGCGGCAGGTCCTCGCGGTGGCCGAGAGCTTCGGCTACGTCCGGGTCACCAACTACGGGGAGCTGTTCGACGTCCGGGTCGAGCCGGATCCGAACAACCTGGCGTTCACCAGCGTCGCGATCGCGCCGCACACCGACAACCCGTACCGGGACCCGGTGCCGACGCTCCAGCTCCTGCACTGCCTGGAGAACTCCGCGACCGGCGGCGACTCCGGCCTCGTGGACGGGTTCCGGGCGGCGGCGGTCCTCCGGGAGGAGGCGCCGGCGGACTTCGAGACGCTCACCCGCACGCCCGTCCCGTTCGTCTTCCGCGACCGCCGCACCGAACTGCGCGCCGACCGCCCGCTGATCGAGGTGGACGCCCTGGGCCGGATCCGCGAGGTGCGGTTCAACAACCGCTCGATCGGCACCCTGCGCGGGAGTTCCGCCGAACTGACGGCCTTCTACGCCGCGTACCGCCGCTTCGCCGCGATCACCCTGCGCCCCGAGCTCCAGCTCACCTTCCGCCTCGACCGCGGCGACTGCCTGATCTTCGACAACACCCGGCTGCTGCACGCCCGTACGGCCTTCCAGCAGGACGGCCACCGCCACCTCCAGGGCTGCTACGCCGACCTGGACACGCTGGGCAGCACCCTCGCCGTGCTGCACCGGCGCGCCGCCGCGCTGGACGCGATCGCCGGGCTGTTCGCGGGCGAGGGCGCCGGGGAGTACCTGGGCGAGGAGGTCACCATGGCCGAGCACATGCTCCAGGCCGCCGCTGCCGCCGAGGCGGCCGGGGCGCCGGACCACCTCGTCGCCGCCGCGCTGCTGCACGACGTCGGCCACTTCCAGGGAGCACTGCACGGTAGGGACTTGATGGAGGGTCAGGACAACCGGCACAGCGACACCGGCGCCGACTGGCTGGCACGGTGGTTCGGCCCGGAGGTGACCGAGCCGGTCCGGCTGCACGTGGCCGCCAAGCGCTACCTGTGCGCGGTGGAGCCGGACTACCGGCAGCGGCTGTCCGAGGCCTCGGAGTACACCCTCACCGTCCAGGGCGGCCCGATGGACGAGCGGCAGGCCGCCGCGTTCGCCGAACTCCCGGGCGCCGCCGACGCGGTGGCCGTCCGCCGCTGGGACGAGCAGGCGAAGACGGCCGGGGCGCCGACACCCGGCTTCGAGCACTACCGCCCGCTGCTCGCCGCGCTCATGCACTGACGGCACCGGCCGGCACGCCCGGGAGGATGGCCGGGCTCGGCCCCGGACTCAGTCGCCCTCCCGGGCGTGCCGCGAAAGCGCCGACGCGGCCAGCGAGTTGTGGATGCTGAAGGCCACCGTCCCGGGCAGGTAGCGGTCCTGGGACCACTCCACCGGAGTGCCGGTCGGATCCGTCGTGCGCCGCCGTTCGCGCAGCAGCGGGCCGCCGCGGCGGCAGCCGAGGAGCCGGGCGTCCTCGGCGTTGGCGGCCACGATGTCGATGGTGTGGTCGGCGTCGGTGAACAGGATGCCGTGCTCGCGCAGGACTTCGGTGTGCGAGACGACGTCCGCCGGCAGCTCGGCGACGATCTCGCCGACCCGCGGCGGGTAGACGGTCCGCTCGACCATCACGGGCGCGCCGGAGAGGGTGCGCAGCCGGACGGTCACGTACACCTCGGCGCCCGGCTCCAGGCGCAGTTGCTCGCGTTCGGCGGTGTCGGCGGGGCGGCGGACCAGCGAGTCCAGGA
The DNA here is from genome assembly GCF_044741445.1 of Kitasatospora sp. NPDC088160. NCBI lineage: Bacteria > Bacillati > Actinomycetota > Actinomycetes > Kitasatosporales > Streptomycetaceae > Kitasatospora > Kitasatospora sp. NPDC088160. The sequence continues at coordinate 99,940 of NZ_JBIUSS010000011.1, forward strand.
TGCCGCCGGGCTCCTCGCCCATCGAGTACGCCCAGTGCGTGAAGCTGAGCAGTTCGGAGAAGCTCTGCACCCGGGCGCCCCCGAGCACGACGCGCCGGGTGCCGCGGCGGGAGGTGACCAGCCCGTCGGAGCGGAGGACGGCGAGCGCCTGGCGGACGGTGCCCCGGGAGACGCCGTACTGCTCGGCGAGCGCGCCCTCGGCGGGCAGCCGGCCGGCCTCGCCGTACGCGCCGGTGGTGATGGCCTCGCGCAGGTCGGCGGCGACCTTCCGGTACAGGGCGCCGGGAGCGCGCTCGGCGGGGCGCCCGGGCTCAAGTGCCACGTCAGTCAATGTCCCTCCTGGGGCGGTGTCCTGCGCAGCCGTACCGGCACGGACAGCCCGACCTTATCCCGCTGCGCCTTTGAAGCATCGCACCGAACGGATCACGCTCAGATGGCCGGATTCGACCGTTCCCGCAGCCGACCCCGGTTCTGGGCCGTCCGTTCACCTTCCCGTCATCGGACTCCGGCGTACTTACCTCCGTCAGCGAAGTTGGCTAGTCAACTCGGACGGCCTCGAACGGCTCCGGGCGGCTCCGAACGGCACCGGACACCTCAGAACGGCTCCGAACGGCCACTCGCACGATCCCCCGATCAGACAACCCCACCGCAGCTCACCCCCTTGCAGTACACCCGATCAGGAGACTGACCCGTGTCCGTGCACCGCGCCCGTTCCGCCGCCTTCGCAGCGGTCCTGACCGCCGCCGCGCTGTCCCTCACCGCCTGCGGCTCCGCCGGCTCCTCCACCGCGAAGTCCGGCGACGCCGCGGGCGGCAAGAGCGCCAAGACCGCCACCTCGGTCGCCGACTTCGGCGGGATGGACGGCCTGATCGCCGCCGCCAAGAAGGAGGGGAAGCTGCACGTCATCACGCTGCCTCGCGACTGGGCGAACTACGGCAAGCTGATGGACGACTTCAAGGCGAAGTACGGCATCGAGATCGAGGACGAGAACCCCGACGGCGCCAGCCAGGACGAGATCAACGCGATCACCTCCCGCAAGGGCCAGGACCGCGCCCCCGACGTCGTCGACCTCGGCTCGGCCTTCGCGCTCAGCGCCGCCAAGCAGGGCCTGCTGGCCCCGTACAAGGTCACCGACTTCGACAAGATCCCGGCCACCATGAAGAACGCCGACGGCCTGCACTACAACGACTACGGCGGCTACATGTCGATCGCGTGCGACGCCAAGAAGGTGTCCGCCTGCCCGAAGACCTTCGCCGACCTGCTGAAGCCCGAGTACAAGGGCATGGTCGCCCTGAACGGCAACCCGACCAAGGCCGGTGCCGCGTTCGGCGCCGTCTACGCGGCCGCGCTCGCCAACGGCGGCTCGCTGGACAACATCCAGCCCGGCATCGACTTCTTCGCCAAGGTCAAGCAGGCCGGCAACTTCAACCCGGTCGAGGTCACCCCGGCGACCATCGAGAAGGGCGAGACCCCGATCAGCATCGACTGGTCGTACCTGAACGCCGGCTACGCCGACAAGTTCAGGAGCAAGGGCATCGACTGGCAGGTGGCCATCCCCTCGGACGGCTCCTACGCGCAGTACTACAACCAGGCGATCAACAAGGACGCGCCGCACCCGGCCGCCGCCCGCCTGTGGGAGGAGTACCTGTACAGCGCCGAGGGCCAGAACGGCTTCCTGGGCGGCTACGCCACCCCGGCCCTGTTCGACGCCATGAAGACGGCCGGCACCCTGGACGCCGCGGGCGCCGCGAAGCTCCCGCCGGTCGAGAAGCCCTTCACCACCTTCCCGGCCCAGGAGCAGACGGACACGGCCAAGAAGACCGTGACCGAGAACTGGGCCAAGGCGATCGCGGGCTGACCTGACGATGACCACGGCTCCCACCCCGGTGCCGGCCCCCGCCTCCGCCGCCCAGAGCGGCGGGGGCGCCCCCGGCCCCGCAGCAACCACCCCCGCCACCGCCGACGCCACCACGGCCGAGGCCACCGACACCGCGGCCGAGACCGCCGCGGCCAAGAGCACCGAGACCGCCAGGGCCCCCCGCCCCGGCAAGCCCCGGGCCGGCCGCGGTCGTGCCTGGATGGCCGCCCTCCCCCTGCTCCTGTTCTTCCTGGTCGGCTTCGGCCTGCCCGCCGTCGCGATCGCCATCGGCGCGTTCACCACCTCGCCCGACGCCCCCGACGGCGGCGGCACCTTCACCACCGACAACCTCACCGGCTCGCTGCAGGGCGCCTACTGGACCGCCCTGTGGGGCAGCGTCAAGCTCTCCCTGCTGACCGCGCTGATCGCCGCCGTGGTCGGCCTGCCGCTGGCCCAGGCCGTGGCCACCTCCCGGTTCCGGGTGTTCCGCGAGGCGGTGCTCTCCGCCTCCGGCGTGCTCGCCAACTTCGGCGGCGTGCCGCTCGCCTTCATGTTCGTCGCCACCCTCGGCAACGCCGGCGAGGTCACCAAGAAGTTCGGCCTCACCAGCCACGGCTGGAACCTCTACACCTTCACCGGCCTCTCCGTGGTCTACCTGTACTTCCTGGTGCCGCTGATGGTCATCACCATCACCCCGGCCCTGGAGGGCCTGCGCACCCAGTGGCGCGAGGCCGCGTACAACAACGGCGCCACCGTCGTGCAGTACTGGCGGCACGTGGCCCTGCCGGTCCTGGTGCCCTCGCTGCTCGGCGGCTTCGTGCTGCTGTTCGGCGCCTCCTTCGCCGCGTACGCCACCGCCGAGGCCATGGTGGGCAGTTCGGTGCCGCTCATCTCGATGCAGATCGGCGACGCGCTGTCCGGCAACGTCCTGGTCGGCCAGGGCAACCTCGCCCTCGCCCTCGGCCTCGACATGATCGTGGTCGCCTGCCTGGTGATGGCCGTGTACCTGCCCCTTCAGCGCCGGAGTGCCAAGTGGCTCGCCTGATCAATCGCATCCGTTTCGGCCGCGGCCTCGTCCTGCTGCTCTGCGGCGTCTACTTCGCCGTACCGCTGGCCTCCTCGGTGATCTTCAGCGTCGACGACAACAAGGGCGGCACCACCTTCCGGGCCTACACCGAGCTGCTGAACGCGCCCGGCTTCCTGGACAGCCTGGTGCTGAGCCTGGAGCTGGCCGGCGTCACGGTGGCGGTGCTGCTGCTCCTGCTGGTCCCGGCGATGCTCGCCGCCCGGCTCGGTGCGCCGAAGCTGCGCCCGGTGATCGAGGTGATGTGCTCGATGCCGCTGGTCGTCCCCGTGGTCGCGCTCACCACCGGCATCATCGGCGTGCTGCGCTGGGGCCCGGACTACCTCCAGGACACCCCGCTGTTCCAGACCATCGTGGCCATCCAGGACCCGAAGTTCCCGATCGTCCTGGTCATCGCCTACGTGCTGATGGCGCTGCCGTTCGCCTACCGGGCGCTGGACGCCGGGCTGCGCGGCGTGGACGTCGCCACCCTGGTCGAGGCCGCCCGCAACTGCGGGGCCGGCTGGCTGCGCGCGGTGTTCACCGTCGTCCTGCCGAACCTGCGCAGCGCGCTGCTGAACGCGGCCGTCCTCACCGTCGCCCTGGTGCTCGGCGAGTTCACCACCGCCTCCATCCTCGGCTTCGCCCCCTTCTCGGTGTGGATCAACTCCAACGGCAAGAGCGACGGCCAGATGTCCGTCGCCGTCTCGATGCTCAGCCTGCTGATCGTCTGGCTCGTCCTGCTGCTGATGTCCGCCGCCGGCCGCGGCCGCAAGGGCGCGCGGGCCTGAGGCGCCCCGCCGCACGGCCATCCCGCGCTCCGGCCGCACGGTCCTGAACCACCCCACGCTTTCCAGGAGTTACCAGCCATGACCACGGTTTCCGCCCCCGTCACCGGTGTCGCGCTCGCCCCCGGCGGCGCCACCGTCGAGTTCCGCTCGCTGCGCCGCTCGTTCGGCGCCACCACCGCCCTCGACGGCCTGGACCTGACCGTCCACCCGGGCGAACTGCTCGCCCTGCTCGGCCCGTCCGGCTGCGGCAAGACCACCGCGCTGCGCATCCTGGCCGGCTTCGAGCAGCACGACTCCGGCGAGGTCCTGGTCGACGGGCAGGACATCACCGCGATCCCCGCCCACAAGCGCGACGCGGGCATGGTGTTCCAGTCGTACAGCCTCTTCCCGCACCTGACCGCGCTGGACAACGTCGCCTTCGGGCTGCGGATGCGCGGCGCCGGCAAGGCCGAGCGCCGCAAGCGCGCCCAGGAGCTGCTGGAGCTGGTCGGGCTGCCGCACCGCGCCGAGCACTACCCGCACCAGATGTCCGGCGGCCAGCAACAGCGCATCGCGCTCGCCCGGGCGCTCGCCCTGCAGCCGCGCGTGCTGCTGCTCGACGAGCCGCTGTCCGCGCTGGACGCCAAGGTCCGCCTCCAGCTGCGCGAGGAGATCCGCCGGCTCCAGCAGGAACTGGGGATCACCACCCTGTTCGTCACCCACGACCAGGAGGAGGCGCTGTCGATGGCCGACCGGGTCGCGGTGCTGCGCGCGGGCCGGCTGGAGCAGTGCGCCACCCCGTCCGAGCTGTACGGCCGCCCGGCCACCGCGTTCGTCGCCGAGTTCGTCGGCACCATGAGCCGCATCCCGTGCACCCGCACGTCCGACGGCGTCGAGGTGCTCGGCCGCCGGCACGCGGTGGACGGCGACCTGCCCGCCGACGGCGAACTCCAGGTGCTGGTCCGCCCGGAGAACGTCACCCTGACCCCGTCCGAGGCCGGCCCGGCCCTGGTGATCACCGCGTCCTTCCTGGGCGCCGTCACCCGGCTCACCGTCCGCCTCGACGACGGCACCGAGGTCAAGGCCGACCTGCCGACCGAGGCCGCCGCCGCGCTGCCGGCCGGCTCGCGCGCCGAGCTCCTGCTGCCGGAGCGTCCGGTGCTGGTGGACCGCCGCACCGTCTGAGAGCCTCGAACCCCATCTGCGTAGCACCATCTGATGAACCACCGAAGGTACCGCCATGCCTGAAGCCCTGACGCCCTCCTCCCCGACGCCATCCTCCCCGACGCCCGGCGCCCCGACGCCCGGCCCCTCGACGACCGAAGCTCCCCGCCCCGCCGCCGTCCTGTTCGACATGGACGGCACCCTGGTCGACACCGAGCAGCTCTGGTGGCAGGCCGCCGCCGAACTCGCCGACGAGCTCCACCACGCGCTCACCGACCAGGACGCCCCCGAAGTGCTCGGCCAGGCCGTCGAGCACACCGCCGCCCACCTGCACAGGGTCAGCGGCACCACCCTCACCGAGGCCGAACTCGCCGCCCGGCTCGGCGAGTCCTTCGCCGCCAAGGTCGCCGCCGAGACCGTCCCGCGCCCCGGCGCGCTCGCCCTGCTGGCCTCCCTGCGGGACGCGCGGGTGCCCACCGCGCTGGTCTCCGCCTCCCCGCGCCAGGTCGTCGACCTGGTCCTCGCCGCCATCGGCCGGGACTGGTTCGCCGTCACCCTGGCCGCCGAGGACACCCCGCGCACCAAGCCCGCACCGGACCCGTACCTCGCCGCCGCCGAACGGCTCGGCCTGGACCCGGCCACCTGCGTCGCCGTCGAGGACACCCCGACCGGAGTCGCCTCCGCCGCCGCGGCCGGCTGCGCCGTGCTCGCCGTGCCGTCCACCGCGACGCCGATGCCCGACGGCGGCCGGATCACCCTGCTCGCCAGCCTGGAACAGGCCGACCTCGCCCTGCTGGGGAAGCTCGGCGCCGCCCGGGCCGTTTGACCGGCATGCCCTATTTCCTGCTCTCCCTCGCCATCCTGAGCGAGGTCTGCGCGACCAGTTGCCTCAAGCTCACCGAGGGGTTCACCCGCCTCTGGCCGAGCGTGGGGGTGGCGGTCGGCTACGTGCTGTCCTTCGTGCTGCTCGGGCGCGCGCTCAAGCACATCCCGGTCTCGGTCGCCTACGCCGTCTGGTCGGGGGCCGGGACGGCGGCGGTCGCCGGAATAGGCGTGGTCGCCTTCGGCGAATCGCTGGGACGCCTCCAGTGGCTGGGGATCGCCCTGGTGATCGTCGGAGTGGTCGTGCTCAACCTCAAGAACAGTCACTGACGGGCCGCCCCCCGCCCGCGGCGCTGGTCAACTACCCTTTCGGAGCGGGAAGTCGGATGTGCCGACCGCCCGCTCCGAGTGGTTCGCTACCGTGGGCCCCATGAGCGACCCACGACCCCACCACTACCGCTTCGTCCACCGCGAGCTCGCCCGCCAGGTCCTCGAATTCGGCCCCCGGCTGACCGTCCCGGACGCCGGCGGCAGCCTCCTGCCCGTCCTCACCGGCATCTGGGACAACCTCGGCCAGACCCTCCCGCCCGAGGACCGGCTGCCCAGCCACGGTCTGGACTGCCAGCACCTGCGGGCCGACGGCCACCCCCTGCTGCTCGTCACCCTCCCCACCCCGACCAGCGCCACCGAGGCCCACTTCGTCGCCGCCGTCCACCCCCAGGGCACCAAGACCGTCCGCTACGTGACCCTGGAGCACGCGCTCAACCCCTTCGACAGCAGCCCCGGCACCGTCCTCGGCGAGTGGTCGTCCGAAGGCCACCTCAACCACGGCGAGGGCCCCTCCCCCGTCGCCGAACTGTTCGTCGCCGCGGTGGCGAAGCTCGTCACCCCGAAGAAGCGCGGCTTCTGGCGCCGCTGACCCCGACGCCGCCGCGCGCCGGCGCATCGTCAAGGTCCCGTCATCGCACCGTGAAGCACCCGTCACAACAGATCGCCCGCGCACCGACTGCGGCTATGCTCGGCCGGTCACGCCATCGACACATCGGGGGAGCAGTGGCCGACTTCACGGTCAGCACCGAGTTCCTCGCCAAGCTGGCCAAGGACCTCAAAGGCTGCGGCGACGAACTCGACCAGGGACTCAAGGCGCTCAAGGAAGCGAGTCGCAGCGGACTGGGCTACGACTTCCTCGACGAGGCCTGCGGACACTTCCAGGGCACGTGGGAGTACGGGCTGAAGAAGGTCCGGGAATGCGTCAAGATCCTTGACGACGGCCTGGAGAAGGTGCAGCAGGGCTACGACAGCACCGAACAGGACACCACCAAGGCCCTCACCCCCCAGGGGCGCTCATGACCGACCCCACGCCCGACTGGTCCGGCCTCGGCTTCAACCCGACCCCCGGCGACACCGCCGCCGTCACCGGCCTCAGCGGAAGCCTGCGCCGGGTCGGCCAGCACCTGACCGACGTCCACACCACGCTCTCGCAGCTCTCCGCCAACCAGGGCCAGTGGACCGGCGAGGCCGCCAAGGCCTTCGCCGGCCAGTTCGGCAAGCTCCCCGCGTACCTCCAGGACGCCGCCGACTCGATCACCGCCGCCTACCAGGCCCTCGACGTCTGGTACCAGGCACTGACCGAACACCAGCCCAAGGCCGCCGAGTTGGCCCGCTCCGCGGTCGCCGCCAAGCAGCAGAAGGAGCAGGCCGAACAGGCGCACACCGCCGCGGCCGCCGACCCCGACCTCAAGCTCGCCGGCCAGACCTTCCCCGACGACGCCGGCCTCGCCGCCGCCGAACAGCGCTACACCAAGGCGAAGGACCACCTGGACGCGGCCGCCAAACTGGTCTCCAGCGCCGCGAGCGACCTCACCCAGCTCCAGAACCAGGCCCACGAACTCGCCGGGGGCCACAAGTCCGACGCCCACAAGACCGCGGCCGCCATCCGCAAGGCCGCCGACAGCAAGGCCCCGCCGGAGCCCGGCTGGCTCAGCAAGGTCGGCAACTGGCTCAAGAACCACGGCGCCGACATGCTCACCGTGGCCGCCGGCATCTGCGGCGTCGCGGCGATCTTCTTCCCCGCCTTCGCGCTGCCGGCCCTCCTGCTGAGCGCCGCCGCGGCAGGCACGCACGCGACCAAGTACGCCCTTGAGGGCAAGCTGTGGCCGCCGCAGAAGAACATCGGCAACTGGCTGACGCTGGGCGGCGACGTGATCGGCGCGATTCCCGGAGTGGGCGTCGCGGCCAAGGGCCTGAACGCCACCCGGGGGGCGCGCGCCGCCGGTACGAGCGTGCGCGGCGCCATGAGCGCCGGTACGACCGAGGTCCGGGCCGCCGCCCGCGCCGTCGACCCGGCCAACCCGATCTTCACCACCGCGATCGAGAAGCCCGCCATCAAGCTCGGGGTCTCCAAGGCCACCGCGATGAACGTCTCCGACGGCGTCCAGGCCGCCACCACCTTCGGGCTCAACGTCCCGACGGCGTACGCCCTCAGCAAGGACAGTCCGAGCGACGGCCTCACCAACGCGGTCAACTACACCACCGGCGGCAACAACGTCATCGGGTCCGTCGGAGTCGGCACCGCCGGCGGCAAGGGCTCCGCCGTCATCGGCACCGTGTCCGCCGTCGGCAACCTGCTCGGCATGGGCGGATGGGCGGCCGGCTATGGCCGTTGAGACCACCGGGATTCCGCCGCTCTGGCTCACCCTGCCCGCGGGCTTCACCCCCCTCGACCTCGACGAGGACCTCGGCGACCGGATGGCCCGCACGGCGGAGGGCCTGGACGCGGCCTTCCCCGACGCCCGGCCCGAGCAGAAGCTCAGCACCGTGATCGCCGCCGAGACCGCGCTGCAGGCCCAACTGCGCGAGGGCGCGGTCCACGTCTCCAGCTGCCTGGTCCGGGCCGAGGACGGCGAGCCCATCCACGGCATGCTCACCGTCTTCGTCCGCCCGCAGGACCTCGGCGCGCCCGGCAGCTACCCCGCCCGGGTCGCCGAACAGCTGGCCGAAGCCTGGCCGGACGCCGACGTCGGCGTGGTGGACCTGCCGACCGGCCGCGCCGCGCTCGCCGCCCGCGACCTGGCCGTCCCGGTGCCCGGCGCGGTGTTCGGCGTGCCCGAGTCCACCGTCAACACGGTGCGCCAGCTCGAACTGCTGATCCCGCACCCGTGGAGCCCGCACGTGGTCGCCGCCGTCTTCACCACCGAGGACCTCGACCACTGGGACGAATGGCTGCCGCTGCTGGCCACCGCGTTCCGCGGAATCTCCTTCCACCCGCCCCGGGACGAGAGCGCCGACGCGCTGCCGCCCGACCAGTGGGACAACATCCGGAAGGCCTTCGGATGACGGCCTTCCCCCACGGCCAGGACCCGCGCGACGGGCTCCGCCGCCTCCGCGGCGCACTGGCCCTCATCGCCCTCTCCACCGCCATCCTCATCGGCGTCATCGCGCTGGACGTGTACGTCAACTCGTTCATCGCCACCATCGTGGGCTTCGCCTACCCCGTGGTCATGCTGCTCGCCCTCGCCCTACGACGCGACGCCGACAGCAACCCCGCGTTCCAGCGGAAGGCGTTCGCATGGGGCGCAGGCATCGCCGCCGTCGCCTTCGTCGCGTACCTGTCGGGCTCCGTCGCCTGGACCAACCTGATCCTGGGCTCGGGCCGGACCGTGAAAGCCGTGGTCCTCAACGAGAAGACGACCGACTCGCTCCACGGCTCCGGGCGGGCGTACGCCCTCGCCTCGACCGACCCGGCCGGCGAGATCCCCGGCGGCGACCTCGAAGAGAGCTCCACCCGGCTCAAGCCCGGCGACGTCATCACCGTCCGCATGGACCCGGCCGGCCGGGTCGCCCCCAAACTCCCCGGCGAAGTCGACTCCACCGCCTACCTGTCGACCTTCCTCGGCTGCAACATCCTGATCAGTGCCACCCTGCTCTGGTCCGTGCGCAGACCCACACCGTCGCGCGACTCCTCCGATACCGTGACCCAGATCTCTCCGTAGCCCGCAACCCCGCCGCTCCTCCGCGGATCTCTCCCTTCGCTCCTTCTCAACGCACGGACAGCACGGGGGGATGACGCCATGGCGGATGACGGACCGAGAGCCGGCGGCCCGGAGTTCAAGATCCGGCCGGGGGACCTGAAGGCGGCCTCGCCGACCTTCCAGGCTCAGAGCAAGGCACTCAAGGACGCCCTCGACACGCTCAGGCACAACCTCGCCGGCGCCGGCAGCCCGTGGGGCGACGACAAGCAGGGCAAGGAGTTCGCCCAGGCTTACAACGGCCCGCACGACCACGTGCTCTCCGCACTGGACATCCTGGTCAAAGGCCTCACCAGCATCCACGACGGGCTGAACGCCCACGCCGACGCCGACAACCACGTCCGCATGCTCACCGGCGCCGGCCTCACCTACGGCTACGACGCCACCTTCCAGACCGGCCCGGTCATGCCCCTCGACCTCGTTCTCGGCGCCGTCGGCAGCGCAACCGGACCGAGCGGCAAGGGGGTCGACACCGCGAAGCGGATCACCGACCCCGCCATCCGGCGTCGCCACCGATGACCGGGACCCCGCCCGAAGGCCGTCAGGATCCGGGCGTAGCCTTCCACCCCGTCGTAGGAAGATCGGGGGGATGCCATGGCCAGGGAGAGAAGCCGCCGCGGAACCGTCGCGCTGACGGGCGCGCTGGTGGCGGCGGTGCCGGTGGGGACGTTCGGGCTGGTGCTGCTGAGCACGTACGTCAGCTGGGGCCTGGCGTGGCTGCTCGGGTTGGTTGTCGGGGTCGCCTGGATCGTGGGCGTCGTCCGGCTGGTCGGGGTGGTGGGCTGTTGGGTGGCGATCGTGTCCGTCGCGCTGTGGGGCGGCGCGCTGGGGGAGGTGATCACGGCCCGGGACGCGGTGGTCCTGAACGCCACCGGGGTCACCACCTCCGCCCGGATCACGGCGGCGCACGATCACCCGGAGGCGAAGCACCCGGACTCGACGTACGACCTCGCCGACGAGTGGGGCATGCCGATCCCGAACGGCACGGTGTACGGGGGCCTTCACTCGCACGCGGTCGGCGACCGGCTCACCGTCCGCTACGACCCCAGGGGCGTAGCGGCCGCGCGCACCCCGGACGACATCGACCTCTCGAAGGACCTGGCCATCGCCGGCGGCCTGGACGCCGTCCTGATGGCGGCCGTCGGCGGTCTGGGCGTGGCCGTGGTCCGCAACGGTCGCCCACGTCGGGTCCCGTTCAGCCGGGCGGGCGGAGTCCGGGGCGCCCCCCACGACTCCGCCCACCCGTAGCGCGCTGGACCGACCGCCTCTAACCGAGCAGCCCCGGCAGTTCCGCGACCGAGCCCAGCACGTGCGTCGCCCCGTCGGCGCGCAGCCGGGCCTCGTCGTGGGCGCCGGTGAGCACGCCGGCGACGACGGACGCCCCGGCCCGTACGCCGGTCAGCATGTCGTAGCCGGTGTCGCCGGCGACGGCGATCTGCCGCACCGACTCGACTCCGGTCCACAGCAGCGCGGTGAGCGCGAGGTCCGGGTAGGGGCGGCCGCGGCCGGCCTCGGCGGGGCTGAGGGTGAGGTCGGCGACGGACTGCCAGCCGAGGGCGGTGAGGATGCGGTCCTGGGTGGCCCGGGAGAAGCCGGTGGTGAGGGCGACCTTCCGGCCCTGACCGCGCAGTTCGGCGATGGCTTCGGCGGCGCCGGGCAGGGCGGCGCAGTGCCCGGCGTCGACGAGGTCGTGGTAGGCGGCCTCGAAGGCGGTGTTGGCCCGCTGGGCCTTGTCCTCGTCCCCGAAGAGGTGCCGGAAGACGGAGATCTTGGATTCGCCCATGGTGGCGCGGACGTGTTCCAGCATGGGGCCGAAGCCCGGGCTGCCGGCCTCGACGCCGAGCGTCCGGGCGGCGGCGGTGAAGGCCTGTTCGACGAGGCCGTCGTCGGCCACGGTGGTGCCGGCCATGTCGAGGACGACCAGGCGGATATCAAAGGACATGTCAACTACCCTTACAGGTTTGCGAGTTCGGCGGTGGTTTCGGCGATGGCCGGGGAGCAGGTCATGCCGCGGCCGCCGGGGCCGGTGACGAGCCAGACGCCGTCGCGGAGTCGTTCGCGGTGGACGACCCGGGTGGTGTCGACGCACTGCGCGTACACCCCGGCCCAGCGGCGGCGGACGCGCGGCAGGGGGCGGCCGAGCAGGTCCTCGGCCACGGCGACCAGGTGGTCGTACGGGTCCTCGACGACGTCGAAGCCGAACGGCTGGTCGTACTCGTGGGTGTCGCCGATGGTGAGGCCGCCGTCGCGCCGCTGGACCATGAGCAGCTGCATCTTGTGTTCGGCGGCGACGTCGGGCTGCGGCTGGGTGTCGCGGAGGCGGTCCAGGGCGGTGCCGGCGAAGGCCGGGTAGTAGCGGAAGCTGTCGCCGTCGGCGACGGAGGTGGTGAGGGTCTCGCCGAGCGGGTCGGTCTGCATCATCTGCAGCCGGACCCTGCGTACGGGCAGCGAGGGGGCGAGTTCGCGGACGAGGCCGCCGAGCCAGGCGCCGGTGCAGAGGATGACGAGGTCACCGGTGTGGATGTCGCCGTGGTCGTCGCGGACGGCGTTCTCGCCAATCACGTCGCGGACCTCGCGGCCGGGCAGGAAGGTGTAGCGGCCGGTGGCCTGGAGGGCGGCGCGCAGCGCGGGCTGGGCGGTGCGGGGTTCGACGGCGGCGTCGCGCTCGCACCACAGGGCGCCGAGGAGTTCGCCGCGCAGGGCGGGGTTGGCGGCCCTGGTCTGGTCGGCGTCGAGCAGCCGGTAGCCGCGGGCGGCGGCGTCGGGCAGGGTGAGTGCCTGTTCGGCGACGGCGAGTTCGGCCTGGGTGCGGATCGCGGTGAGCGATCCGTTGGCGCGGAAGCCGAGGTCGGGGACCCGGGCGCCGATGCCTTCCCACAGTTCGCGGGCGCGCAGCGCGGTGTCCAGTTCCTCGCCCTGCGCGCGGCCGCTGACCCAGACCAGGCCGAAGTTGCGCACCGAGGCGCCGCGCGCCTCGGTCTCGCGCTCCAGGTGGACGACCTCGTGGCCGCGTTCGACGGCCTGCCAGGCGTGCATGGTGCCGAGCACGCCTGCTCCTACGACGATGACTCTCATGCGGCCAGGCTGGTGCGCCCAGGTGTCCTGGGGGCGTCCCGGCAGCGTCCCGCAGATGAATCACCCGAAAAGTTGTACAGACAACCCTGGGGACCGGACAGGGCCTACGGCCGCAGCACCCGCGCCCGCAGGTAGTTGCGCCGCCCGAAGTTCGGCTCGTCCACCGCCGTCAGCTCCTCCACCTGGAACCGGTACAGCGCCGCCGCCCCGCCCCCGGTGAGGAACTGCCGCCGCACCTGCTCGTCCTGTGCGAAGGACGGGTACCGCCCCTGGTAGGCGGCCAGCGCCGCCTCGGCCTGCCGCCCCCAGGCCTCGCTCGCGCCGCCGGCCAGTTGCAGGCCGCGCAGCTGCTCGCCGAAGACCGGCGGCGGCAGGAAGACGGTGGCGGCGGCCCGGGCCTCCTCGGCGAGGTGGTGGCTGTGCCGGGTGGAGCGCTCGCTGACGAAGTACAGGACGAGGTCGTCGTCGTACGCGAAGAAGGCCAGGTTGGCGTGCGGGCCGTGCTCGTGGCCGGCGGTGGCGAGGGTGAGCACCATGGCCTCGGCGAGCAGGCCCTCGACGCCCTTGTGCGGCGACTCGCCCGGCCAGTCCCCCTGCGTGATGTCGAGTCGGTACGGCATTGGCACTCCCTCCGCTGGCACGCCCGGCGCTCCCGCGCCCCGGCACGACTGAGCCGGGCGGGTTCCCCGCGAAGGGGCCCCACGCCCGGCTCACATGCTCTACCCGCCACCCCGGCCAGACAAGGGTCGGACGAGCTACGGGGAGGCTACGGAATCAGCGCTGTCGGGTCTCGCCGCCAGTGCCGCCGACACCCGCCAACAGTGCCGTCGGCACCCGCCGTTCAGTGCTGCCGCGTCCCGTACGCGGCGTGGCGGCCGGCCGTCACCGGCACCGCGCCCGGGCCGAGCAGCGGGCGCAGCGCTCCCGTCCGCATCCGGTCCACCAGCGGCCCGCAGCGGCCGGCGAGCGGCGCCAGCACCACCGCGACCAGGAGGCCGACCAGCGCGCCGACGGCCACGTCGTGCGGGTAGTGCACGCCGACCCAGACCCGGGAGGCGCCCATCAGCACCGCGAAGATCCCGGCGATCCAGCCGAGCCGCCGGTCGGCGAACCAGAGTGCGGTGGCGGCGGCGAAGGCGATCACGGTGTGGTTGCTGGGGAAGGACCAGTCACCGGCGCCGGGGCAGGTCTCCAGCGAGACGCTGCCGGGGATCTGGGCGCACGGCCGGACTTCTTCGACCATGCCCTTGAGCACCGAGTTGACGCCGTACGCGACGACGACGATCACCGGCGAGGCGAGCACCTTGGCCATCACGGCCGAGTCGGCGCCGCGCGCCCGCCACCAGGCGTAGAGCATGAAGACCGCGAACAGGCCGAGGCCGAGCGCCGACCAGACCTTGATCAGCTCGTCGAGCCAGTGCGGGGCGGCTTGCGCCCACCCGTTCACCCGGGTGTAGAGGCTGCCGTCGATGCCGCTGCCGTCGTAGACGGCGAGAGCCCGGGAGGACGTCACTTGTCACCTCCGTGACGGTGCGCCTTACGGGCGCGGAACAGTTCGAGAACAATGGGGAGCACGGAGACAACTACTACCAGACCGATGATCGGGAGCAGATATCTGTCGATGCTGGGGATCGACGATCCGAGCCCGTACCCGGCGAGCACGACGCCGACGGTCCAGACGGCGCCGCCGGTCACCTGCCAGAACGTGAACGAGCGGGCCGGCACTTCGAGCACGCCGCAGAGCGGGTTCAGCACCGTTCGGACCACCGGGATGAAGCGGGCGAGCACGATCGCCTTGCCGTGGCCGTACTTGCCCAGCAGTTCCTCGGCCCGCTCGACGCCCTCCAGCAGGCTCTTGCGCTCGGTGCGGCGCAGCAGCGCGCGGCCGCCGCGCTTGCCGATCAGGTAGCCGACCTGGGCGCCTGCCAGCGCGCCGACCAGGGCGGCGGGCAGCACCTGGTAGAGCTCCAGCTGCGGGCCCCTGGTGGCGCCGGGCACGCACAGCAGCCCCGCGGTGAACAGCAGCGAGTCTCCGGGCAGGAAGAAGCCCACCAGCAGGCCGGTCTCGGCGAAGAGCACGACGGCGATGCCGAGTGCGCCGAAGGCGGCGAGCAGCGAGGACGCGTCCAGCGGGTTCACCGCGAGGTGAGCGGCCGGATCGGCGAGGAACTGAAGCAAGGCTGGCGGACCTCCCGTACGTTGGGGGGCGGTTCACAGCGGAACCCGCCCCGACCGTCTACAGTGACGTAGACGGTCTACATGACTGTAGACGAAACCTGGAGGAAGCGCCGCCATGTCCGACGTACCGTCCGCCCGCCGGCCCGCCGGGGAGCTGGAGGCCGAGGTGCTGGCCGCGCTCTGGTCGGCCCGGCAGCCGATGACCCCGCAGGACGTCCAGTCGGCACTCGGCGGGGACCTCGCCCGCACCACCATCGCCACGATCCTCGCCCGCCTCCACGACAAGGGCACCGTGGAGCGCACCCGGGCCGGCCGCGCCTACGCGTACACCCCGACCGTCCAGGACACCGCGGGCCTCGCCGCCCGCCGGATGCACACCGAGCTCGGCCGCGAGGCCGACCGCTCCACCGTGCTCGCCCGCTTCGTCTCCGACCTCTCCGCCGAGGACGAGCAGCTGCTGCGCGACCTGCTCGGCGACGGCGCCCCGGGTCTCGACTCCACCCCGGGCATCGCCCCCGCCCCCGGCCACCGCACCTCCGGCCACGGCACCCCCGGGGCGGCCGGATCGTGATGATCGCCGTCTGGGCCCCGCTGCTGCTGCCGTTCCTGGCCGCCCCGCTGGCCCGCCGCCTCGCCGACGCGCTGCCGCCCCGGGCCGCCGCCTGGATGCTCGCCGGGACGTCCGCCGTGCTGGCCGGCGGCACCCTCTGCTCGCTCGGCCTGCTCGCCGCCGCCGGGCTGCTCCAGCTACCGCCGGTCGCCGCGATCGGCCACCTGTCGCTGCCCTGGCTCACCGCCGCCGCACCCGACGCGCCGGTGGCGGCCGCCGCGGCCGGTCTGGTGCTCGCCGCGCTGACCGCCCGGGCCGTCCGCACCGCCCGCCGCCACCGGCTGGAACTGCGCGAGGCCCGGGCCGCCCTCCCGGCCTGCCCCGCGCCGGACTGCCCCACGCCGACCGAGGGCCGGCATCCGGACACACGCCCCGGGCACGTCACCGTGCGCCGGGCACGCAGCCCGCAGGCCGTCCTGGCCGGCGCCCGCGCCCTGCTCCAGCCGAGCGAGCACCCGCTCGCCGTCCTCGACGACGAGCGCGCCGACGCCTTCGCCCTGCCGGGGCGCCTGCCCCTCCCCGGCCGGCCCGGCGAGCCCGGCCGGATCGTGGTCACCTCCGGCATGCTGCGCATCCTCACCGGGCCCGAGCGGGCCGCCCTGCTCGCCCACGAGCGCGCCCACCTGACCGCCCGCCACCACGTCTTCCTCGCCCTCGCCGAGCACGCCGCCGACCTCCACCCGGCGCTGCGGCCGCTCCGCGCGCCCCTCGGGTACCACCTGGAACGCTGGGCCGACGAGGTGGCGGCCGCCCGGGTCGGCGACCGCGCCGTGACCGCCCGCGCGGTCGGCCGGGCCGCCCTGGCCGCCAGCCGCTCCCCCTGGCCGGCCCGGCCCCGGCTCGTCCCCGCCGCCCACTCCGGGCCGGTCCCGCGCCGGGTCGCCGCCCTGCTCCAGCCCCGCCCGGCGACCACCGCCACCGGCACCCGCCTGCGCGCGGTCGCGATCGCGCTGGCCACCTGCCTGGCGCTGAGCACCGCCGCCTCCCTGGAGGCCACCGCCGACCTGCACCACACCGTCGAGGCGGCCCAGCGCGGCACCGGCGCGGAACGCTGACCGCGGCACGATCCACCGAGCCCGCACCAGGCCTACGCAAGGCCCTCACCAGGTCCCGTGCCAGGCCTCGCACCAGGCCCGCGCCGGGCCCGCGCCGGGCTCACACCAGGCCCGCACCAGGACCCCCGCTAGTCATCACACCCCGGCATGTCCACGGTCATACCGTCCGGTATGCCGAGTTGGCAGACCCCGTCCCCAGACACTCACCGCCCCCGTACGCTTTCGTCAGCGCGTCGACCCCGGCGCGGCCTCGAACGGCGGCGAGGAGCAACGCGAGTGCGGCAGACCGGACGGCAGTCCCGACGACCAGAACGCCGCACCGCGCCGAGCACGGCCGAGCTGGCCAGGGTCCACGACCGCACCCTCGCCGAAGCCGCCGCCCGCGAACTCGCCCAGCCCCCCTACCCCGACCCCGGCTCCCCCGGCCTGCTCGAACCCCGCCCCGAGATCGGCGACTCCTGGGCCCGGCTGCGCCGCCTCGGGCTCGACCCCGACGCCGGTGCCGCCGCCGTCCACCTCGGCCCCGCCGAGATCGAGCAGCGCCGCCGCACCAGCGGCCTGGACGCGGTCCTGCCGGTGCTGCGCGACACCCTGCTCCAGCCGGTCGGCCAGAGTCCGCTGATCCTCGCCATCGCCGACGCCGACGGCCACGTGCTCTGGCAGGAGGGCGAGCGCGCCCTGCGCCGCAGCGCCGACCGGATCGGCTTCCTCACCGGCGCCCGCTGGATCGAGGAGAGCGTCGGCACCAACGGCATCGCCGTCGCACTGCGCGCCCAGCGCCCGATGCACGTCCACTCCGCCGAGCACTACCTGCGCAGCCACCACTCCTGGACCTGCGTGGCCGCCCCCGTGCACGACCCGGGCACCGGGCGGCTGGTCGGCGCGATCAACCTCAGCGGCCCGGCCCGCAACGTCCGCCCGTACCTGCTGCAGCTCACCGCCACCGCCGCCCGGCTCGCCGAGACCGAGCTGCGCGCCCACCGGCTGGAGGCGCTGCACCAACTGCGCACCCTGGCCGCGCCGGTGCTCGCCCGGGTGGCCGGCCCGGCCCTGGTGGTGGACTCCGCCGGGTGGACCGCCGCCGCGGCCGGGCTGCCGCCGCCCGGCCGGCTGCGGGTGCCGGTCGGCGGCTGGGGGACCGCCGCCGTGCACTGGGTGCCGGGCCTCGGCGAGTGCGCCCTGGAACCGCTCGCGGACGGCTGGCTGGTGCGACCGGTCCGGCCACCCGAGGCGGACGGCTCCGGCACGGTGACGGCCGAACAGGCCGAGCAGGCCGAGGGCGCCCGGCTCCGGCTCGACCTGCGCCGCCAGGACCGCCCGGAGCTGACCGTCCGGGGCGCGGCCGGCAGCTGGTCGCACCCGCTCAGCCCGCGCCACGCCGAACTGCTGCTCCTGCTCGCCACCGGACGCGAGGGCAGCACGGCCGCGCAGCTCGCGGAGGCGCTGTTCGGCGACCCGGGCCGGACGGTGACGGTCCGCGCCGAGCTGTCCCGGCTGCGCCGCTACCTGGGCGGCCTGCTGGCCCACCGGCCGTACCGCATCGCCGAGTCGGTGCTGGTCACGGTGGACGGGCCGGACGACCCGTACGACCTGCTGCCGGCCTCCTCGGCCCCGGCCGTCCGGCGGCTGCGGGCCGGGCTGGCCACGGGGACGGTCCGGCTGCCGGGTACTACGGTGCCCGTCCCGCCGCCGCGCGGGCCCGCCGGCGCCCCGACCGGGCCTCAGCCGCCGGCGAGCAGCGCGGCCAGCTGGGCGTCGGTCGGGCCGCAGGCGCGCTCCGCCTCGGCGGAGACCAGCACGTAGGTACGGTCCAGCCACGCCCGCACCCGGGGCTTGGAGGCCTCCAGCAGGGCGCTGCCGTGCGGTGATTCGAGCGCCAGGTGCAGCGTCGAGCCGTGGCACGGGCAGTACGCCGGCCACAGCTTGACGTCGCCCTGGCCGCTCAGCGTCTGGAGACCGTCGCGCAGCAGCTCGCGCGAGAACACCCAGTCGGCCTCGTCCGGCCGCCCCAGATGGAAGGTCAGCAGCACCTCGTACGGGCGCGCGGCCTCGAACCGGAACCGGGTGCGCACCTCGCCGACCACCTCCTCGCCCAGCGAGATCCGCAGCATCAGCACCTCCTCCACCGCCGCCGGAGCGGCGGTGGAGCCGTCCCCATCGCCGCCCGTGGGGGTGGCGGCGAGGGGTGCACTGGAGGCTGCGGACAGCGGGTCGGGCGGCATGACGGTCTCTCCGGGACGGCGTGGGATGACCTCAGCCTGAGCCACTTCCGGCCGGGCGGGCAAGGGTTGCAAGGAGGTTGCATCGATCCCCGTCCGGGCGGGCCCGACCGCCCTCACCGACTTATCAGACGGATCGTCAACTTCCTTCTGTCGAACGGGTGTCCACGAAACGGATCAAAACCGTCCAGGCCGCGACGAGCCGCTGGTACGCTCTCCCCCTCCCGGCGCGGGCCCCACCCGGACCCCGGCCGACCGACCCCGGGCGGCCGATGCCGGCCCGGTGGCAGCGCATGGGAGAATACCGCGACCGCGACGGCGACTTCGGGGAGGGAGGGGTCCGGTGGCTGCGCGCGAGGACACTGCGCGGGACGTTCGGCACGAACCCGAACGGCACGGCCGGCACGGGCGGCCACGCCCGTTCGGCGGCCGGTTCCGGCTGCCCACCCTGCGCTTCTCCGGTGCCGCGATGGCGATGTCCACCGTCGTCGGCATCAGCATCGCCACCACCCTCCTGCTCAACGAGCAGCAGGGCGTGGGCCGGCGGGCCGGGGTCGCGCGCGTCGGCACCACCCCGCCGCCCACCCCCGCCGCGGGCGACCAGGCCGAGGCCGCCGCCGACCGGGCCCCGACCGCGCCGAACCCCACCGCGCCGAACCCCACCGCGCCGAACCCCACCGACCTCCCGGCCACCGGCCGACCGCCCGCACCGAGCCCCTCGGCGCACCGCCCGGGGGCGGCGGAGGGCACGGCCGCCGGAGCTGCCTCGCCCAGCGCGCCCGGCACCCGGTCGGCACCCCCGGAACCCGCCGGCGGACAGGCCGCGGCCGAACCCATGGCCGACCACGGCCCCGGCACCCGGCCGGCCGGCACCGGCGAGCCCGCCACGCCGGCCGACGCCGCCGCGCCCTCGCCGTCGGCCCAGCCCGTCGCGCCCGCCGCCGAGCAGCCGGCCGACCCCTCTTCGCCCTCCCCCTCGCCGACCACGCCGCACGCGCCCGGACCCCGCCCGGCCGCCCCGGCGCAGCCCGCACCGCCGCCGCCCGGCGCGGTTGCCCCGGGCACCGACGGCCCGACCGCCGGCACCCCTGACCCGGACACCGACCAGGCCCTGACCGGCGTCGCCACGGTCACACCGCTCGGCCGGGACGGCCTCCGGCACCAGCTCGACCTCACCGCCACCGAGCCGCTCACCGCATTTCAGGCCGAATTCCGCCTCACCCCGGGCGAGTTGGCACCCGGAAGCGGCGCCGCCTGGACCGACCTGCCCGGCGCGGTCGTCACCGCCCAACAGGAGCGCGGCACCCTCGTCTACCGCTTCACCACCCCGGCCGGCATCGACGTCCCGCCCGGCCACTACGCCTTCGGCGTGCGCGGCACCCGCCCCGCCGCCGAACCCCCGGGGCCCACCGGCCCGTCCGGCCCGTCCCTCCCGTCCGGCCCCTCGCTCCCGTCCGGTTGGCCCGCTTCGTCCGGCCCGGTCCGCAAGGTCGCCGCGGCGGAGAGCTGGAGCGCCGCCGCCTTCGGCATCGACCGGCCCCGGGCGGTCGCCGCGCTCGGCGCCTTCGGCCCGGTCGCACCACAGCCGGCCGCGCCGCAGCCGGTCACACCGCGGCCCGCCGCGCCCGAGGCACCCGGGCTCCCGCCGCGCCCCGGCACGCCGACGGCCTTCACGCCCCGCTGACCTCCGGCCGCGCCGTCCCGCCGGCTTGCCACCTCGCAGCCTCGCCACCTCGCCGGGGTCTGCCGCCCACCCCCGTCGTCCGGCCGTACCGTCCGACGATCCGACAGGTCACCGCCCCGGACGGGCTCATCCCGACGCGCCCGTTCGTTACTGTGGGCAGCACCCGGCCCGGCGGTCCCAGCGGCCCCGGCCGGCCGCCGTTCCGCATCCGAGGAGGAGTCCGTGTCCACCGTCCTGACCCAAGGCGGCAACGCCCCGCTGACCGCCGCGCGGGTGACTGTCGAGGTCACCGCGCCCAAGGCGCTGGACGTCTCCGGCCTGCTGCTGACCGACGCCGGAAAGGTGCGCTCGGACGACGACTTCGTCTTCTTCAACGCCCCGCACGGCCCCGGCGTCAGCCACCGCCCGGCCGCCGCCGGAGCGCCGGACGCGATCACCGTCGACACCCTGGCCGTCCCGGCCGGCATCACCAAGATCGTGGTGACCGCCAGCCCCGCCGACCAGTCCTCCACCTTCGCCGGGATGGAGCCGACCGCCACCGTCCGCGACGCCGACACCGGGCAGGCCCTGGTGACCTTCACCCCGCCTCAGCTGGGCCAGGAGACCGCGCTCATCGTGGTCGAGGTCTACCAGCGCGGCGGCGCCTGGAAGGTGCGCGCGGTCGGCCAGGGCTACGCCAACGGCCTGGCGGGCATCGCCACCGACTTCGGCGTCTCCGTCGACGACTCCCCGGCCGCGGCCCCGGCCGCCCAGGCCCAGGCCCCGGCCCCCGCCACTCCCCCCGCGGCCCCGCCCACCCCTCCGGCCGCTCCCCCGGCTCCCCCGGCTCCCGCGGCTCACCCGGCTCCCCCCGTCGACCCGCGGATCGCCCTCGCCGCCACTCCGCCCGCGCCCCCCGTGCCCCCGGTCGCCCCGCCGGCCCCGGCCGCCCCCGCCAAGGTCACCCTGGACAAGGGCCGGGTCAACCTGGTCAAGGGCAGTTCGGTCTCCCTGGTGAAGAACGGCCGCCCGTTCCTCTCCTCGGTCCGGATGGCGCTCGGCTGGGAGCCCGCCGGCCGCGGCCGCAGCGTCGACCTGGACGCCTCCTGCCTCGCCTTCGACGCCCGGCGCAAGAAGCTGGAGACGGCCTGGTTCATGAAGCTGACCGTCTTCAAGGGCGCGATCGCCCACTCCGGCGACAACCTCACCGGCGGCGGAGCCGGCGACGACGAGTCGATCACCGTCCATCTGGACGGCCTGCCGGCCGAGGTCACCGGCCTGGTCTTCGTCGTCAACTCCTTCTCCGGCCAGCGGTTCACCGAGGTCAAGAACGCCTACTGCCGCCTGCTGGACGCCCGGACGGAGGAGGAGCTGGTCCGCTTCGACCTCACCCACTCCGAGCCGCACACGGGCGTGGTGATGTGCAAGCTGGTCCGGCAGTCGTCCGGCGAGTGGGTGATGACCGCGCTCGGCGAGTACGTCGATGCCAAGACCGCCCGGGCGATGGTCGATCCGTCCGCCGCCCTGCTCTGAACCGTCTCGCCCCCACCCCGCTCCGCCCCACCCCTCACCGACCCGCCCTGACGCCCAGGGCCGATCGGCCCAACGTCATGGCCGCACACGCGAATTCACCCTCCTGAGGGATCAAGTCGTCCACCCGCCGACTCGATTTACCTCTAGGGGGGTGAATCGCGCTCTCCCGCGCACTCGTTGAGGGAGAGACCGTGCCACGCTTCCTGTCCCGCCTCGCCGTCGCCGGCACCGCCGTCGCGCTCACCGCCGGCCTGATCACCCCGTCCGCCGCCCAGGCCGCCGCCGAGCCGTCCGGCCGCGTCCGGACGCTCGCCTGGGCCGCGCTCGGCGACTCCTACACGGCCGGCTTCGTCGAGGCCGCCGGCGCCGAGACCGAACCCCGCGACGGCTGCGCCCGCACCACCGGCTCCTACCCCGAGCTGATCCGCCGCGGCCTCGGCCCCCTGGTCGAACTGCGCAACGTCAGCTGTTCCGGCGCCACCGTCAAGGACGTCTACCAGACCAAGGAGGCCCCGCCCGGCCGCCCGCTCCCGCCGCTCGGGACCAACCCCGGCGCCCCCTTCCCACCGGTCCCGTCGCAGATCGACGCCGTCTCCCCGAGCGCCGACGTGATCACCGTCGAGATCGGCGGCAACACCCTCGGCTTCGCCGAGATCCTCAAGGGCTGCATCGAACTCGGCGCCGCGGTCCTCGGCCAGGGCACGCCCTGCAAGGACAAGTTCGACGCGAGCCTGCCCGACCGCTTCGACCAACTGCGCGGCGACTTCGACCAGATGCTCGGCGCCCTGCACGCCAAGGCCCCGTCCGCGCGACTGCTGGCCGTCGGCTACCCCCACCTCGTCCCCGAGGACGCCACCCGCTGCACCTACGGCGACCTGGAGCAGTTCGCCACCTTCACCACCGGCGACCTCGCCTGGGCGCGGACGGCCATCCTGGAGCCGCTCAACGCGATCATCGCCCAGCGGACCGCCGCCCGCGGCGACACCTTCGTCGACCTCTACCCCTCCACCACCGGCCACAGCGTGTGCGACCAGGACCACTGGCTGGACGGCGTGCTGACCAGCATCATCCCGCTGCGTTACGCCCTGGTGCACCCCAACGCCAAGGGCCAGGCCCACGCGGCCGCCCTGGTCGAGGACGCCGTCCTGAACTGACCGGCCGCACCGGAAGCGGCCGTACCCGGAAGCGGCCGAACCGGAAGCAGCCGAACCGGAAGCAGCCGCGCCGGAAACGCCCGCGCATCGAGAACCGATCGAAAACCAGTGGCAGGCCCTCCCGTCGCGGATCATGCTGAGCGGATGCTCATCCGCGAAGCCACCCCCGAGGACTGGCCTGCCGTCTGGCCCTTCTTCCACACCGTCATCGCCGCCGGTGAGACGTTCCCCTACCCCCTCGACCTCTCCTCCGACCTCGGCCGGGAGTGGTGGATGCTCGCCGCACCCCATCGCACGGTGGTCGCGGTGGACGAGGCCGGCACGGTCGTCGGCACCGCCAACATGACCCGTAACCGCCCCGGCAACGGCGCGCACATGGCCAGCGCCAGCTACCTGGTCGACCCGGCGCACCACGGCCGCGGCATCGGGCGGGCCCTGGTCGAGTACACCCTCGACTGGGCTCGCGCCAACGGCTACCGCGCCATGCAGTTCAATGCCGTGGTCGCCAACAACCACCACGCCGTGAAGCTCTACCGGTCCCTCGGCTTCGACATCGTCGGCACCGTCCCCGAGGCCTTCCACCACCCCGTCGACGGATACGTCGGCCTGCACGTCATGCACCGGGCACTGTAAGGGAGTTCGCTACTCCTCGATCGCCCCGCCGACCCGCCGCAGGTGCTGCCGGAAGCTGTACGACGGGTCGGCGGCGCGGCGCTCCAGGTACTCGTCGAAGGCGGTCTGCCGGCGCAGCGTGTCGCCGGAGGCGATCCGCCCGGCCTGCGCGCGCTCGGTCCCGGCGATCCCGGCGGCCGTATCCAGCACCTCCCCGGCCCGGTCGGCCGGGACGAACAGCACCCCGTCCGCGTCGCCGAACACCACGTCCCCGGCGCTCACCAGGTGCGGCCCGACCCGCGCCGCCACCGCCGCCACCCCCACCGGCGCCGCCCTGAGCCCCACCCCCAACCGCACACACGCATCCGCCACCAACGGCGTCGACAACCCTGCGAACTCCTTCAGCATCCCCAACTCCTCCCGCCAAAAGCCCAGTTCACGCTGCCTCGATCCTAATCCGGGGTTCCGCCTCACCCCATTGAGTGATCGTCGTCCATCCACCCGACGTGCCACTCCGAGCTCACCTATTCTGTTGGCGCGTCCAACCAATCGACCGCGAGCGGGCCCAGGTCAGCCGCTTCAGCAATCCCCACCGCGACGAGTACACCGAGGTGCACCTGGCAGCCTTCGGCGAACCGCTCGCCCTCCCCGCCCCGTTCGAGTTCGAGTCGGACACCAAGGACTTCCTCTAGAAGTCCCAAGAACGCGACAAACGGCCCGCACCCCCCTTCCACCGGGGGTGCGGGCCGTCGTCGTGCGGGTGCGCGCGGGTCAGCCGCGGGTGGCCATGGCGCGCAGGAAGAAGGTGAGGTTGGCCGGGCGCTCGGCGAGGCGGCGCATGAAGTAGCCGTACCACTCCTGGCCGTAGGGCAGGTACACGCGCATGGTGTTGCCCTCGCCGGCGAGGCGCAGCTGCTCCTCGGGGCGGATGCCGAACAGCATCTGGTACTCGAAGGAGTCGCGCTTGCGGCCGTTCCACTGGGCGAGCTGGCCGGCGATCTTGATCATGTTGGGGTCGTGCGAGGCGATCATCGGGTAGCCCTCGCCGGCCATCAGGACCTTGAGCGCGCGGACGTACGCGAGGTCGACCTCGTGCTTGCCCTGGAAGGCGACCGACTCGGGCTCCTTGTAGGCGCCCTTGCACAGGCGCACGCGCGAGCCGGGGCCGGAGAACTCGCGGCAGTCGGCCTCGGTGCGGCGCAGGTAGGCCTGGAGCACGACGCCCAGCCAGGGGAAGTCCGCCCGCAGCTCGCGCGCGATGCCGAGGGTGGAGTCGGTGGTGGTGTGATCCTCCATGTCGAGGGTCACCGTGGTGCCGGCGTCGGCGGCGGCCTCGCAGATGCGGCGGGCGTTCTCCAGCGCGATCTTCTCGCCGTCCACCGGGAGGAACTGGCCGACGGCCGACAGCTTGACCGACACCTCGGCGCCGGCCGCGAGGCCGGTCTCCTTGAGCGCCTTGAGCAGGTGCTCGTAGGCCTCGGCGGTGCCGGCGGCCTGGGCGGCGTCCTGGGTGTCCTCGCCGAGGTGGTCCAGGGTGACCTTGCGGCCGGTGGCGATCAGGTCGTCGGTCGCGGTGACGGCGTCGTCGAGGACGTCACCGGCGACGAAGCGCTCGACTATCGCGTGGGTCGGCGGGAACTTCTCGACCACGGTGCGGACCTGCGGCGACCGGGAGGCCGCGAGAAGGGCGGAACGGAGCATCGTGACTCCTGGAGCTGGTGCTTCTAAGGGTGGCAGAAGGGGGCCGGGGCGGCGGGCGGCGGGTATGTGACACCGCCGCCCCGGCGGGCGGCGCCCGGCTGCGGGGCCGGGCGTCGCGGGTGACCGAGTGGTCAGGCGACCGGAGTGGTCAGGTGACCGACGCGGCCACGTGACCTGGACGGTCAGGCGACCGGAACGGTCGGGAGGGGCACTCAGCCCATGTGCGGGTAGCGGTAGTCCGTCGGCGGGACGAAGGTCTCCTTGACCGAGCGGGTCGAGGTCCACCGCGCCAGGTTCTGCTTGGCACCGGCCTTGTCGTTGGTGCCGGAGGCCCGGCCGCCGCCGAAGGGCTGCTGGCCGACGATGGCGCCGGTCGGCTTGTCGTTGATGTAGAAGTTGCCGGCCGCGAAGCGCAGCTTGTGCATGGCGTCCTGGGCGGCCGCGCGGTCCTGGGCGATGATCGCGCCGGTCAGGCCGTAGGCGGAGGCCGACTCCATCTGGGCCAGCATCTCGTCGTACTTGTCGTCCTGGTAGACGTGCACGGCGAGGATCGGGCCGAAGTACTCCTCGCGGAAGTACTCGGACGCCGGGTCCTCGCAGACCAGGACGGTCGGGCGGACGAAGTAGCCGACCGAGTCGTCGTAGGTGCCGCCGGCCAGGACCTCGACCGCGGGGTCGGCCTGGGCGCGGTCGATGGCGGCCTTGTTCTTGGCGAAGGCACGGTCGTCGATGACGGCGGACATGAAGTTCGCCAGGTCGGTGACGTCGCCCATGGTGAGGCCCTCGACCTCGGCGGCGAACTCGTCCTTGAGGCCGGCCCAGATCGAGGCCGGGACGTAGGCGCGGGAGAGCGCCGAGCACTTCTGGCCCTGGAACTCGAAGGCGCCGCGGGTCATCGCGGTCTTCAGCACGGCCGGGTCGGCGGACGGGTGGGCGACCAGGAAGTCCTTGCCGCCGGTCTCGCCGACGATCCGCGGGTAGGTGCGGTAGCCGGCGATGTTCTCGCCGACGGAGCGCCACAGGTGCTGGAAGGTGGCGGTGGAGCCGGTGAAGTGGATGCCGGCCAGCGCCGGGTGCTTGAGCGCCACGGCGGAGACGTCCAGGCCGTCGCCGGTCACCATGTTGATGACGCCCTTGGGCAGGCCGGCCTCCTCCAGCAGCTGCATCAGCAGGTGCGCGGAGTACTGCTGGGTCGGGGACGGCTTCCAGAGCACCACGTTGCCCATCAGCGCGGGCGCGGTCGGCAGGTTGCCGGCGATCGCGGTGAAGTTGAACGGGGTGATCGCGTAGACGAAGCCCTCCAGCGGGCGGTGGTCGCTGCGGTTCCACACGCCGTCCGAGGAGATCGGCTGCTCGGCCATGATCTGGCGGGCGAAGTGCACGTTGAAGCGCAGGAAGTCGACCAGCTCGCAGGGCGTGTCGATCTCGGCCTGCTGGGCGGTCTTGGACTGGCCGAGCATGGTGGCGGCGGCCAGGGTCTCGCGCCAGGGGCCGGCCAGCAGGTCGGCGGCCTTGAGGAAGATCGCGGCGCGGGAGTCGAAGGAGAGCGCCTGCCAGGCCGGGGCCGCGGCCAGGGCAGTGTCGATGGCCTCCTGCGCGTCGGCCTGGGTGGCGTTGCGCAGGGTGCCGAGCCTCGCCGCGTGGTTGTGCGGCTGGACGACGTGGATCTCGGCGCCGCCGCCCATGCGGCGCTCACCGTTGATCGTCATGGTCAGCTGGACCGGCTCCTGGCCGCCCAGCTCCTTCAGCTTGGCCTCCAGACGGGCCCGTTCCGGGCTGCCCGGGGCGTAGCTGTGGACCGGCTCGTTCACCGGCGCGGGGACCTGGGTCACAGCGTCCATAGAGCGCACGCTCTCCTTCGTTGATGCGGGGGGATGCCGGCGCGGGTCGCACGTCGGCCACAGCACGAACGCTATTCCTGCCCCTGGGGCCACTTGATTGGCCGGAAGGCTAAATTCCCCCGTACGGCGTTGTCCGGCCCGACGAAGGGGTCACGGCGCAATCACGGCGCGCCGTTGCCGGCCCGTCGCGCCGGAGGCCACCGGGAGCACCGGCCGGTCCCAGTCGATCCGGTGGCCGTGCACCGGGCGGAGCATCTTCTCCGGGCTCAGGAAGGTCCGCATCGCGATCGGCGCGAGCAGCCGGAACAGCGCCCGGCCGACCGGCCCGGAGGACTTCTGGTTGTTGGTGCGCGCCGCGTCGGCCGCGATCTTCTCGACCCGGGGCCGGCGCAGCGCCTCGTAGGCGGCGAAGGCGGCGGTGTGGTCGGGCAGGTCCCGCAGGCAGCGGGCGAGTTCGACGGCGCTCTCGACGGCCAGCGAGACGCCCTGGCCGGAGCTGTTGGAGGGGGCGTGCGCGCAGTCGCCGACCAGCACCATCCGGCCGCGGTACCAGTGCGGGACGGACGGCATGATCTCCAGCCGCGGGAAGACCTCGACGGTGTCGGCGGCGGCCTCGCGCAGCACGTCCCGGGCGGGCAGGTCGTCGGCGTGCAGGTCGCGGACCCGGCGCAGCCACTGCTCCGGGCTGACGGCGCGGACCTGTTCGGCGGTCAGCTGATCGGGCTGCGGGATGTTGCTGAACCAGGCCGTCCCGGCGCCGTCCGGCAGCCCCCAGTAGCCGAAGAAGGCGCGGGCGCCGTTGGCGAAGTGCATGGTCTCGCCGTGTCCGGCCCGGCCGGGCAGCCGGTGCGGGCTGTAGCCGCCGACGCCGAGCAGGCCGGTGTACCGCGCACCGGGTGCGGCCGGGTCGATCAGGGTGCGGACGGTGGAGCGGGTGCCGTCGGTGCCGATCAGCAGGTCGCCGGTGGCGGTGTCGCCGTCGGCGAAGCGGGCGGTGATGCCGTCGGCGCCCTCCTCGGCGCCGACCAGCCGTTTGCCGTACCGGACTTCGATGCCGCTCTCGCGCAGCCGCCGCTGGAGCACCTCGTACAGTTCGGCGCGGCGCATGACCCGGCCGGGCGGCAGGTCGGGGAGGCCGGCGAACTCGGCCAGCACGCCGCCCCGGCCGTCCTCGATCAGCATCGGGCCGATCGGCTGCCCGATCGCGCCGACCTCCGCCCCGAGCCCGACGGTCGCCAGGGCGTCGAGCCCGTTGGGGGCGATCATGAAGGTGCCGCCGATGCCCTCGGCGGAGGACTCGTAGGCCTCGAAGACGACGGCTTCGACGCCGGCCTTGCGCAGGGCCAGTGCCGTCACCGGCCCGGCGATCCCGCCGCCGATGACGAGGGCCCTCTTCTCCCCGTTGCTCGTACTCATTCCAGGCTCCCGAAGATCTCGTGCCAGGTCCGGATGAACTCCGGCTCCTTGAGTCGACCGACGAGGTGCTCGACGAAGCGGCCCTCGGCCTCCAGCGCGCCGACCCGGTGCTCCTCCTCGATCAGGAAGATCCAGGCCACGCCGTCGTCCGAGGCCTTCCGCAGGGCCGCCCGGATGCCCGTCACCTCGGCGGCCAGCGCGGCCCGCCGCTGTTCCAGCAGTTCCACGGCCTCGGCCGGCGGGACCACCATGAGCAGCGACAGCGCGACCCCGAACGCGGGGTACTCGTGCTGCGGTTCGGCGACGAGTTCGCGCATCCAGTCGGTGAGCTCCGCCCGGCCCTCGGGGGTGACGGCGTAGACGGTGCGCTCCGGTCGCTGGGTGTCGCGGACGGTCTCCTGTTCGGCGACGAACCCGGCCTTCCGCAGTTGCTCCACGACCATGTACAGCGAGCTGCGGTTGTACTTGATGTTGCGGTCCTTGCCGTGCTCCTTGAGCCGGCGCCCCATCTCGTACGGGTGCATCGGCCCGGCCACGAGTTCGGCCAGGACCGCGAGGGCCAGCGGGTTCGACACCTTGCGTCGCTTCGCCACGAGACGTCCTCATCTCTTGGTCAGTACTGACTATCCAATCCTGAATAGTCAGAGTCAACTATTTACGAAAGCCGGGCCACGACTCTGTCCGCCCGGCTAAAATCAACCACACGGCATTGTCCGAGCGGATGAAGGAGGCCCGATGACGACCCCCGGCCTCCCCGCCACCCCCGGACTCCCGCCCGTCCCCGGCCTCCCGCCCACCTCCGGCCTCCCGCTCCGCCGGCTGCTGATGTCCCTCGGCGAACCCCTGGTCGAACTCCAGGCCGCCCCGCAGGGCCTGGACGTCCCGGTCCGCGACGTCGCGATCCTCGACCCGGAGGACCCGCCGACCGCCGCCCCCGGCGAACTCGTCCTCGCGATCGGCGCCCGCGGCCGCGCCGCCCTCCCCGCCCTGCGTGCCGCCGGACGGGCCGGCGCCGCGGCGGTCGCGGTCAAACTGGACGGCCCCGGCCAGGCGGACGCACTGCGCGAGGCCGCTACCGAGGCGGGCGTCGCCCTGCTCTCGGTCCGCCGCGAGACCCGCTGGGAGCACCTCGACTCGCTGGCCCGCGCGATCATCGCCGGCCCGGACGCCCCGGACACCCCCGGCGCCCCCGAACCCAACGCGGGCGACCTCTTCTCCCTCGCGCAGACCGTCGCCGTGCTCACCAACGGCATCGTCTCGATCGAGGACACCTCCAGCCGGGTGCTGGCGTACTCCCGCTCCTCCGACTCGGACGAGGTCGACGACCTGCGCCGGCTCTCCATCCTCGGCTGGCAGGGCCCCGAGCCGTACCTGTCCAAGCTCCGCGAGTGGGGCATCTTCCAGCACCTGCGCACCTCGGACGCCCCGATCGCGGTCGAACCGCACCCCGAACTCGGCCTGCGCCGCCGCCTGGCGATCGGCATCCGGGCCGGGGCGCAGCCGCTCGGCACCATCTGGGTGCAGGAGGGGGCGCAGCCGCTGGCGCCGCTCGCCGATCAGGCCCTGGTCGGCGCCGCCCGGGTGGCCGCCGCCCAACTGGTGCGCCGCCGACGCGAGTTGTCCGCCGACACGCGACTCACCCGGACGCTGCTCACCGGCCTGCTGGAGGGCTCCACCGGCCCGCAGTCGCTCGCCACCCACCTGGGGCTGGACCTGCGGCGCCCGGCCACCGTGCTCGCCTACAGCGCGCACACCACCGAGGCGCTGCACCGCTCCGACGTCACCGGCCTGATCTCGGTGCACGCCGCCGCCCGACACCGCACCGCACTGCTCGCCCCGATCGAGTCCCGGGTGTACGTGCTGCTGCCCGAACTCCCGCCCGGCCTGCCGATGGCCACCGTGCGCGGCTGGGCGGACGAGGTGGTGGCGGCCGCCCGGGAGCACCTCGGCGTCCCGCTGCGCGCCGCGATCGGCTCGACCGTGGACGGCCTGGCCCAGGTGCCGGACTCCCGCGCGCAGGCGGACCGCATCCTGGACGCGATGGGCCGCGGCGGGGTGGACCTCGACGTGGCGGCGCTGATCGACGTCCAGGCCGAGGTGCTGGTCAGTGAGATGCTCGCGCTGCTCCAGGAGCGCTCCGGCCTGCGCGACCCCCGGCTCACCGCGCTCGCCGCGTACGACCGCCGGCACGGCACCCGGCTCGCCGAGTCGGTGCTGGCCTGGCTGGACGCGCTCGGCGAGGTCCGGGTCGCCGCGGACGCCCTGCACATCCACCCCAACACCCTGCGCTACCGGGTGCGCCGCGCCGAGCAGTTGACCGGCATCGACCTCGCCCAGCCGCAGCAGCGCCTGCTGGCGATGCTGCAACTGAGGCTGCCCGCGGACGAATGACCGCGGGCAGCCTCGACTCTCAGTGGCTCACTCGCCGTAGCCCTGGCCGCGCTTGTGCTCGTTCAGCCGGTGCCACGGGCCGGTGATGGCCAGCTGGATGCCCGGGGTCTGGATGTTGGCGAAGAGGGTCTTGCCGTCGTCCGAGAAGGTCACCCCGGTGAACTCGCTGAACTCCGGCTTCTCGGCGGTGCCGATGTTCAGCTCGTTGCGGGCGACGGAGTAGGTCAGCCCGTCCTCGGTGGCGCCGAACAGGTGCGACACGCCCTCGCCGTCCTCGGCGATCACGATGCCGCCGTACGGCGAGACGGTGATGTTGTCCGGGCCGTCGAAGTTGTCGTGGTCGCCCCAGACGTCGGTGTTGACGCCGAGCAGCACCTTCAGGGTGATGGTGCGGCGGGTCGGGTTGTAGAACCAGACCTGGCCGTCGTGCTGCACCGGGCTCTCCGAGCGGGCGAAGCTGGAGACGAAGTAGAAGCCGCCGTCACCCCACCACATGCCCTCCAGCTTGCGGGCACGGGTGACCTCGCCGTCCTTGAACTGCTTGCGGACCGAGACGGTCCTGGCGTCGCGGTCCTGAACCTTGACCCAGTCCGCGCCGTAGGTGGTGCCGACCTTGGTGGCGCGGGAGAGGTCGTCGACGAACTTGCCCTGGGAGTCGAAGACCTTGAAGGCCTCCAGCACGCCCGCGTCGGCGGCCAGCTTGCGCAGCTGGTAGCGGCCGTGCTTGAAGCCGGCCGGCGGGGTCCAGCGGAACAGCAGGCCGTTGGGGTTCGAGGCGTCCTCGGTCAGGTAGACGTGGCCGCGCTTCGGGTCCACCACGACGGCCTCGTGCGCGTACCGGCCGAAGGCCTTCACCGGCTGCGGGTCGCGGTTGTAGTCGTCGTCGAACGGGTCGACCTCGAAGATGTACCCGTGGTCCTTGGTGAAGCCGTTCTTGCCGGCCTTGTCCTCGGTCTCCTCGCCGGACAGCCAGGTGCCCCACGGGGTCACGCCGCCCGCGCAGTTGGTGGAGGTGCCGGCGATGCCGACCCACTGCTCGACCGAGCCGTTCCGCTTGGCGTGCACGATGGTGCAGCCGCCGGCCGCGCCCGGGTCGTAGACGTGGCCCTCGGTCAGCGGCACCGGGTACGGCCAGTTGGCGCGGGCACCGGACAGCTCGTGGTTGACGACCAGCAGGTTGCCGCCGCGCTCGTCCTCGAAGGCGGAGGTGCCGTCGTGGTTGCTCGGGGTGAACTCGCCGGTGCGCAGCCGGGTGACGCCGGCGCGGTTGACGACCTTGTACGCGAAGCCCTTGGGCAGCGACAGCAGCCCGGCCGGGTCCTGCACCAGCGGGCCGTAGCCGACGGCGGCGCGCGCGGCACCGGTGTCACCCGTCGCGGACGCGGCCGGCAGCTCGCCGCCGGCCGGGGCGGCGATCGCGCCCGGAGCGCTGGCCAGCGCCTCCGCGCTGCCGGCGATCAGCACGCCGGCCCCGACGAGGGTGGAACGGTTGACGAAGTCCCGGCGGGACAGCGGCATGGCAGCAACTCCTGAGGAATCGGCCGCCGGACCGGGGGCGGGCCCGGTGGCCGGCGGGCGGGGCGTCGAGACGGGGCGTCGACGACCAGCAGACTCCGCCGCGGGGATGAACCCGGCATGAAGCCCACCTCACGCCCAGGCGGCCATTTGCCGACCGATGACCGACACATGACCTCCGCTTTGCCTACGGCACCTGCCGAGGGTCACCCCGACCGCGTCGTCCGCCACTGCTCCCAGGCCGACAACCACAGCTGCTCGGCGAGCCGGTGCTCCTCCCAGACCTCCGGCCCGCCGCCCCGCCGCTCCCGCCAGAGCTGCTCCCAGGCCCGCTGCGCCGGCAGGCTCGCCACCTCGCTGGCGAACACCGTGTACCGGACGACCTCCTCGACGGCCGCCCCGCCCTCCGGCGTGCCGATCAGCCAATGCGTGTGCCGGGCAAGCCGGTTGAGGTGGTTGACCATCGCGGTCAGCGCCGTCACCGCCTCCTCCCGGGTCTCGGTGGCGAGCCGCATCTGCTGGCGCACCGCCACCTCCCAGCGCACCTCGTAGGCGTCCCCGCGCGGGCGCCGCGGCGTCCGCCCGGCCCGGACCTGCGCCTCGACGGCGGCGGACTCGGCGACGCTCTGCGCGATCAGCTCCCGGTGCGCCTCCAGCCCGACGGCGGGCGGCAGTTCGCGCTCCTCCACCGGGACCTGCCGGGCCCGCCGGGCGGCCAGCTCGCCCAGCAGCTCGGCCCGGCCGCGCAGGTACGGCTCGAAGTCCGCGATCCCGCCGAGCTCCACGCCGCCGGGCGGCACCCCGCGCCCGCACACCGTCACGGTCAGGCCGCCGATCCGCAGCCGCCCGGCCCAGACCGGTGCTGCCCCGTCGGCGGCCGACGCGCCCGGCCAGAGCACCGGCCGGTCCTCGTGCACCTCCACCGGGTACGGCTCGCCGTCCACCGTGATCCACTCGCGCAGCGCCCGCACCCGGCCCGGCCCGTCGCCCTCGTCGACCCCGAGGTGGTCGTAGACCCGGTCCCGTTCGTCCTCGACCACGTCCTCCAGCTCGGGCAGGTCCTCGCCGTGCTCCGCGCCCGGCCGGTAGGTGCGCACGCTGACGTACGGGCCGGCCACCGAGCTCCAGTCGCCGGACTGCACCTCGACCCAGGCGAGTTCGCCGCCGGAGGTCTCGAAGGCGGCCAGCGCCTCGCCCCAGCCGCCCGTCGCGCCGCCCCCGCGCGACAGCCCCGCGACGACGCCGTACACCGGGAAGTCGGCCGCGGCCACCGTCCGGCGGGAGAAGTCATCCACCGCGGCGAGACGCTCCTCCCTGCTCCTCGGGTCCGGGACGCGCGCAGGGTCCGTCCGCCCGACGTTCCACTCCGGGGGCCTGCCGCCACTCTCCCGCATCATCCTGTGCCGCACCCCCGAGTCCTCGCGCCCGCACCGCCGACGCCACCTTAGTGCCCGGGACCTGCCGGGTCATCAGCTCGGGTGCCGGGCACCGGCGCAGGCCGCGTCGGGACGCCCGGTCGCCAACGGGCACGGGCCGTGTCAGGAGGCGCGGTTGTCAGCCGCCCTCCCTACCCTGGCGGCATGACAGCAGACAGCAGCTTCCCGGCCCGGATCAGCATCGTCACCCTCGGGGTCTCCGACCTCGACCGCAGCGCCCGCTTCTACGAAGGCCTGGGCTGGCGGCGGTCCTCCGCCTCCAGCCCGGAGATCGTCTGGTTCCGCACCGCCGACTCGGCGCTCGGCCTCTTCCCCACCGAGGAGCTGGCCGCCGACGCGGGCGTGCCCGCCACCGGCGAGCCCGCCTTCCGCGGCGTCACCCTCGCGGTGAACCTGGAGTCCCCCGCGCTGGTGGACGCCGCGTTGAAGACGGCGGTCGAGGCCGGCGCCGTGGTGGTCAAGCCGCCGGTCCCGACCAGCTGGGGCGGCTACTCCGGCTACTTCGAGGACCCGGACGGCCACCTCTGGGAGCTGGCCCACAACCCGTTCTTCCCCTTCGCCGAGGACGGCTCCCTGGATCTCCCCTGACCCGCCCGCCCATCAGCCCGCCGAAGCCCCCCCCGTCGGCCCGTCAGCCCTTGGACCGCGCCTTGAAGGCCGCCTTGCGCGCCTCCTTGGCCACCGCCCGGTCCAGGTGCAGCTCCCCGACGGCCTCCAGGACGTCCGCCGTGTACGGGTGGTCGACCCGCCAGAGCTCGCCGAAGTAGGACGCCGGGTTGCCGGTCACCGGCAGGTCCGCGATCAGCTCGCGCAGCAGCTCGGCGTCGCCGCCGCTGTCCAGCAGCTGGGCGGCGAAGGTGTCGACCACCGTCCACAGCGCCATCGTCCGCTCCGGCACCGGCACGTCCGTCGCTCCCTTCGAGGTCAGCCAGGCCCGGGCGGCGCCGCCCAGCTCGGGGTCGTCCAGTACGTCGCGCGCGGCCGGCTCGGCGGCCGTGCCCAGCATGTTCAGCGCCGAGACGCCGAGCATCCGCCGCATCGGGGCGTACGCGTCGTCGCCGCGCGCCGCCGCCAGCAGCTCGCGCGCCGCCGCCACCGGCTCCCGGCCGGTGATCCAGACCCGCAGCTCCTCGTCCGGCAGCACGTTGGCGGCCTCGCACACCGCGCGCAGCAGCTCGGCCGCGTCGCCCTGGGCCAGCTCGCCGACCAGCGGCGCGTCGTAGCCGTCCTCCAGCAGCCACTGCCGGATGCCGTACTGGCCGAGCGGGGTGAGCCGGACGAGACCGAAGCGCGCCGACTCCTCCTCGTCCAGCGGCGCCTCGCCGACGAGGGCGGGCTCCTCGCCCTCCGGGCCCTCCTCCTCGTCGAACAGCTCCGGGTCGATCGGCCGGTACTCCAGCAGGCCCAGCTCGGCCAGGTCGCCCAGCATCGGGTCCAGTGCGACCATCACATCGGTGATGTCGCCCAGCAGCTCCTCGCTCGGCTCCTCGCCCTCCGGCACCACCAGCAGCGCGGCCAGCACGCCCAGCGGCACGGTCTCGTTGCCCGGATCGGCGAAGGCGGTGGTCTCGTACAGCACCTGCAACGCCTCGTCCAGCAGCTCGGCGGCGGCGTCCCGGGCCTCCTCGACCTCGCTCAGGGCGTCCTCGTCCTCCTCCCCGGCCTCCCCGGCCTCCCCGCCCTCGGCGGCCCGCGCGGCCTCCTCCTCCGGCAGCGAGTCGGCCTCCACGGCCAGCTCCCGGACGATCCCGGCGGCGGTCAGCCACAGCTCCAGGACGGTCTCCGGGTCACCCTCCTCGGCGGGCTCCAGATCCGGGCCCGGCACGGCGACGTGCTCACCGGCCGCCGTCGTCCCGATCTCCACCAGGTCCAGGTCGCAGGCCAGCGACCAGGCCCGCATCGCCTCGACCTCCGCCTCCTCCGGCACCTCCCCCTCGGCGGGGGCCAGGCCCAGCAGCTGCGCCGCGGGAGCCCGGTCCTCCTCCACCAGGTCGCCGAACTCGTCCACCACCCGGTGCGGGGCGGCCCAGCGGGCCAGCGCCAGCGCGTACCCGAACATCGGCACGGCCTTCGCCAGGGCGGCCAGCTCCTCCTCGGCGGGCAGCTTCACCGGCGGTACCAGGACCGCCGCGTCGTCCAGGTCCTCGCCGTCCAGCCCGTGCGCGGCGAACGCCCCGTAGAGGTCCTGGAGCTCCAGGTTGGCGGGCAGAACCGGCTCGGCCGCACTCTCCCCCGGCGAAGCCCCGGCGTTCTTCCGACGTCGTCCGGCCATCGTTGTGCGTTCTCCCTCAGCCAGCGGTCCGCCTATCAGCTCAGCGTCCCGATCCACCACCTCAGCGTATAGGCCGGGCACCCCCGATGCCCGGCCTCAAGGGGCGCGCGCCGCAACCGTGCGCCCACCCTTTATCCTTCGCATTGGCACCGTGCACACCCCGCGCGGGCCACCGGGCAATGAAGCCCTTCGCCCTCCCCGCCCGACACCGGGCAGGAGGGGCCCACTCAGCTCACCCGCTCCACCAGGGAGCCCCGCACCGCGGCCACCACCACAGCGCCTCAGGACGGGCGCGCCGGCACACCCCGCCGACCCGGTGGTGCCCTGCCACAGGAGATCCCTTACATGGCGGACCTCTCCCCCGCCGGCTCCGGCCTGCGCACCGCGCAGCTCGACGGACGCCGACTCTCGGAGGCCCTGCTTCCCCTGGAGCTCGCGCCCCGCGCCCAGCTCCAGCTCGCCGCGGTCAGCCGCTGGAACGCGCTGCGCGGTGTCCGCGTCGGCCTCGTCGCCGCCGCCCTGCTGCTGATGCTGATCGGTGCCAACCTGGCGACGCCGATCTACCCGCTCCTCCAGCAGCGCCTCGGCCTCGGCCCGCTCGACACCACGATCCTCTTCACGATCTACGTGTTCGCGCTGGTCCCCGTACTCGCCGTGGTCGGCCACTGGTCCGACCACCTCGGCCGCCGCGCCCTGATCCTGCCCGCCGTCGCCCTGGCCGCCGCCGGCGACGTCGTGTTCGCCACCTCGGGCAGCTTCTGGCAGCTCGCGGCCGGCCGGGCCGTCCAGGGCATCGCCGTCGGCCTCTCCACCGGCGCCGCCGGGGCCGCCCTCGGCGACCTGCTGCCCGACCACCCGACGCTCGCCGCCAAGCTCACCCTGGCCTGTTCCGCCGGCGGCGTCGCGCTCGGCCCGGTGGTCGGCGCCCTGCTCGCCAACGGCGCGGACCCGCTGCTGACGCCCTTCCTGCTGCACGCCATCGCCCTGCTGGCGCTCTGCGTGCCGCTGGCCCTCGTCCACCCGCGGATGCCCGGCCGCAACCGCCCGCCGACCACCCCGCCCCGCATCACCACCCCGGCCCACCTGCGCCCGCGCCGGCTCGCCCTGCCGGTCGCCGGCCGCCGCGAGTTCCTGCTCGCCGCCTCGGCCGGCTTCATCTCGTACGCGGTGTTCGGCGTCTACCTGGCGCTCGCCCCGGCCTTCTCCGCCAAGCTGCTGCACACCTCCTCGCACCTGACCGGCGCGATCGTGGCCGCCCTGCTGCTCGGCTCCTCCGCGCTGGCCCAGTTGGTCGTCCCGCCGACCTCCGACCGTCTGGTGATCGCCCTCGGCATGACCGGCCTGGCCGCCGGCCTGGCCCTGGTCGTCGCCGCCCAGTACACCGGCACGCCCGCCCTGCTCTTCATCGGCAGCATCCTCGGCGGCGCCTGCCAGGGCATCGCCTTCCGCTCCCTGTTCACCAGCGCGGCCGCCGCGATGGACCCGGAGCGCCGCGGTTCCGAGCTCTCCGCCCTCTGGGTCATCGTCTACCTCGGCAGTTCCCTCCCCATCGTGATCGTCGGCGCCCTGGTCCAGCACTACGGCCTCCTCCCCGCCGTCAGCGGCTTCGCCGCCGTCGCCGCCCTCCTCTGCGCGACCCTGGCCCTCGCCGTCGCCCGCAAACCCAGGCAGTCCTGACCTACCGCAGCCAAAAACGCCGCCGCCCGGGACCGAAGTCCCGGGCGGCGTTCGTACAGGGCTACTCAGCCCAAGGGGCCCAGTCACCGGTGTTGATCTCAAGATCAAAGGGCTTGGGCAACCGAACTGGCTCGCCGAACTTCCACTGACCCAGCACCTGGTAGGTCCCCTCGCCGCGGTCCGGCTCGCCGAACAAGGTGACGCCGGGCTGCCGCGGGTCACGGTCGACCAACAGGTAGTACGGGATCCCGGTGCGTGCGTAACCACTCCATTTGGTGGGCTTCACCTGTCGACCGAACATGGGGCGCCGGTCATGGCGCGCGTTGGACGCGGAGGTCACCTCCACCACCAGCTCAAGATCGACCGGGTGGACGTACAACACATCCTTGGCCCGCTTCTCTGCATCGACGTCCCTGCTCACGATCACCATGTCCGGGATGTAACCGCCCTCGATCTCGACCAGGTCCAGGTTGACCGTCCGGACGGCGCGCCATTGGAACTTCGCGTCAGCGATTTTGCCTGCCAGCACCGACTCCTGAATGTCCGTGAGGATCCCCTCATGGAGGTACACCGGGGCTGGTGACACAACGATCTCCCCTCCGATCACCTCAACCCGTGTGCCGTCATCCGGGAGCCGGAGATACTCGCCGAGTTCTCCCCGGACCCACATGGCGTACGGCGAGTCAGGCAGAAGCAACTGCGCGAACGCAACTACCGACATGACTTCGCTCCCTCCGAGGTCGCGGCTCCAACCTGGCCGCCCGCTGGCAGATATACCACTGCCGCACAAACCTTTCCCCCGAAGGAGAGGTTTGCGCGGCAGCGGGTTGACGGAAAAGC
This sequence comes from Kitasatospora sp. NPDC088160, assembly GCF_044741445.1. Classification (NCBI taxonomy): domain Bacteria; kingdom Bacillati; phylum Actinomycetota; class Actinomycetes; order Kitasatosporales; family Streptomycetaceae; genus Kitasatospora; species Kitasatospora sp. NPDC088160. Next base: position 138,833 of record NZ_JBIUSS010000011.1, read on the forward strand.
CGTCCGTCAGACGTTGAAGCCGAGGGCGCGGAGCTGGTCGCGGCCGTCGTCGGTGATCTTGTCGGGGCCCCACGGCGGCATCCAGACCCAGTTGATGCGCAGGTCCTGGACCAGGCCGTCGGTGGCGGTCTTGGCCTGGTCCTCGATGACGTCGGTCAGCGGGCAGGCCGCCGAGGTGAGCGTCATGTCGATGGTGGCCACGTCGGACTCGTCGATGTGGATGCCGTAGATCAGGCCCAGGTTGACGACGTCGATGCCCAGTTCGGGGTCGACGACGTCCATCAGGGCCTCGGTCAGGTCCTCCACGGACACGGTGCCGGCGGTGGTGCCGACGATGACGACGCCGTTCGGCTGGTCCTCCGCAGCGGAGGGGGTTTCGTCACTCATGGTCTGTCCTCCTCTGCGGGTCAGTCGTTCACGGCGGGGTGCTGGGCGAGCGCCTGGGCGGTGGCGTCCTTCCAGGCCATCCAGCTGAGCAGGGCGCACTTGACCCGGGCGGGGTACTTGGAGACGCCGGCGAACGCGACCGCGTCCTCCAGCACCTCCTCGTCGCCCTCGCCCTGGCCCTTGCTCTGCATCAGCTCCAGGAAGGCCTCCTGGACGGTCTGCGCCTCGCCGACGGTCTTGCCCACGACCAGGTCGTTCAGCACCGAGGCGCTGGCCTGGCTGATCGAGCAGCCCTGGGACTCGTACGAGACGTCGGCGACCGTCGAGCCGTCGAGCCGCACCCGCAGGGTGATCTCGTCACCGCAGGTCGGGTTGACGTGGTGCACCTCGGCGTCGCCGTCCCGCAGCCCCTTGCCGTGGGGGTTGCGGTAGTGGTCCAGGATGATGTCCTGGTACATCGAGTCGAGCTTCATGTCCTGCCCTGTCCCGTCAGCCGAAGAAGTTCCGGACGTGGTGCAGGCCGTCGATCAGTGCGTCGACCTCGCCCGGCGTCGAGTACAGGTAGAACGACGCCCGCGTGGTCGCCGGAATTCCGTACCGCAGGCAGACCGGCCGCGCGCAGTGGTGGCCGACGCGCACGGCGATGCCCTGCTCGTCCAGCACCTGGCCCACGTCGTGCGGGTGGATGTCGCCGAGGGTGAAGGAGATCGCGGCGCCGCGGTCGACGGCCGTGCGCGGGCCGATGATCCGCAGATCCGGGACCTCCAGCAGGCGCTCGACCGCGTACGCGGTGATCGCGTGCTCGTGCGCGGCGATCTTCTCCATGCCGATGTCCGACAGGTAGTCGATGGCCGCGCCGAGCCCGACCGCCTGGGCGATCGGCGGGGTGCCGGCCTCGAACTTGTGCGGCGCCGGGGCGTAGGTGGACGAGCCCATGGTGACGGTCTCGATCATCTCGCCGCCGCCGAGGAACGGCGGGAGGTCCTCCAGCAGCTCCTGGCGGCCCCAGAGCACGCCGATGCCGGTCGGGGCGAGCATCTTGTGACCGGTGAAGGCGACGAAGTCGGCTTCCAGCGCCTGGACGTCCAGCACCATGTGCGGGGCGGCCTGCGAGGCGTCGATGACGACCAGCGCGCCGACCGACTGGGCCTTGCGGACGATCGTCTCGACCGGGTTGACGGTGCCGAGCAGGTTGGAGACCAGGGTGAAGGAGACCACCTTGGTCTTCTCGGTGATCAGCTCGTCGATGTCGGACAGGTCGAGCCGGCCCTCGTCGGTGAGCCCGAACCACTTCAGCTTCGCGCCGGTGCGCTGCGACAGCAGCTGCCACGGAACGATGTTGGAGTGGTGCTCCATCTCCGTGATGACGATCTCGGAGTCGGCGTCCACCCGGTACGGCTCGTCGGCCCAACCGAGCATGTTGGCAACGAGGTTGAGCGACTCGGAGGCGTTCTTGGTGAAGATCACCTCGTTGCGGCTGGGCGCGTTGACGAAGGCCGCGACCTTGTCCCGCGCGCCCTCATAGAGCGCCGTGGCCTCTTCGGCGAGCACGTGCACGCCGCGGTGGACGTTGGCGTTGTGCCGCTCGTAGTAGGCGGTCAGGGCTTCCAGCACCTGGCGCGGCTTCTGCGAGGTGGCCGCGTTGTCCAGGTAGACGAGCGGCTTCTCCTCGTGCAGCACACGCTGCAGGATCGGAAAGTCCTTGCGGATCGCGTCGGTGTCGAGCAGACCCGTGAACGGATGCGTCACTCGGACGCGCCCCCCTTCACATACGCCTCGTAGCCCTCGTTCTCCAGCTTGTCGGCCAGCTCGGCACCGCCGGACTCGACGATGCGGCCGCCCGCGAAGACGTGGACGTAGTCGGGCTTGATGTACCGCAGGATGCGGGTGTAGTGGGTCACCAGCAGGGTGCCGACCTCGCCGGTCGAGCGGACCCGGTTGATGCCCTCGGAGACGATCCGCAGCGCGTCGACGTCCAGGCCGGAGTCGGTCTCGTCGAGGATCGCGATCTTCGGCTTGAGGAGCTCCAGCTGGAGGATCTCGTGGCGCTTCTTCTCGCCGCCGGAGAAGCCCTCGTTGACGTTGCGCTCGGCGAAGGCCGGGTCCATCTGGAGGGCGGCCATCGCCTCCTTGACCTCCTTCACCCACAGACGCAGCTTGGGGGCCTCGCCGCGGACGGCGGTGGCGGCGGTGCGCAGGAAGTTGCTCACCGAGACGCCCGGGACCTCGACCGGGTACTGCATGGCCAGGAAGACGCCGGCCTTGGCGCGCTCGTCGACGGACATCTCCAGGACGTCCTCGCCGTCCAGCAGCACCGAGCCGCCGGTGACGGTGTACTTGGGGTGGCCGGCGAGCGAGTAGGCCAGGGTGGACTTGCCGGAGCCGTTCGGACCCATGATCGCGTGGGTCTCGCCCTGCTTCACGGTCAGGTCGACGCCCTTGAGGATCTCGCGCGGGCCGTTCTCGGCCTCGACGGAGACGTGCAGGTCGCGGATTTCAAGCGTTGCCATGGGTACTCAGGACTCCTGGTTGACGGAGACGAGCACATCGTCCCCTTCGATCTTTACGGGGTAGACAGCGACCGGCTTGGTGGCGGGCAGGCCGGAGGGCTTGCCGGTGCGCAGGTCGAAGCTGGAGCCGTGCAGCCAGCACTCGATCATGCAGTCCTCGACCTCGCCCTCGGAGAGCGAGACGTTCGCGTGCGAGCAGGTGTCGTTGATCGCGAACACCCCCTCGTCGGTGCGGACGACGGAGACCGGCACGCCGTTGAGGTCCACGCGCTTGGGCACGTCCTCCTGGAGGTCGCTCAGCGCGCAGGCACGGAGGAAGGTCATCTGGATCAGACCGCCGCTTCCAGCTCGGCCTCGATCTTCTCCATCAGCTGGTCCTGGATCTCGGCGACGCCGATCTGCTGGACGAGTTCGGCGAAGAAGCCGCGGACCACCAGGCGGCGGGCCTCGTCGGCCGGGATGCCGCGGGACCGCAGGTAGAACAGCTGCTCGTCGTCGAAGCGGCCGGTCGCGGAGGCGTGGCCGGCGCCGACGATCTCGCCGGTCTCGATCTCCAGGTTGGGGATCGAGTCGACCCGGGCGCCGTCGGTGAGCACCAGGTTGCGGTTGAGCTCGTAGGTGTCGGTGCCCTCGGCGGCGGCGCGGATCAGCACGTCGCCGACCCAGACGACGTGGGCGTCCTGGCCCTGCAGCGCGCCCTTGTAGACCACGTTGGAGCGGCAGTGCGGGGTGTCGTGGTCGATGACCAGACGGTGCTCCAGGTGCTGGCCGGCGTCGGCGAAGTAGAGGCCGAACAGCTCGGCCTCGCCGCCGGGCGCGGCGTAGTTGACCCGCGGGTGGATCCGGACGACGTCGCCGCCGAAGGTGACGACCACGGACTTCAGCGAGGCGTCCCGGCCGACCAGCGCGGTCTGCTGGGCGACGTGGACGGCGTTGCGGTCCCAGTCCTGGACGGAGACGAAGGTGAGCTTGGCACCGTCGCCGACGAGCAGCTCGACGTTGGCGGCCCGGGTGCCGGTACCGGTGTGGTTGATCACCACGACGGCCTCGGCGAACGGCTTGACGTCGACCACCACGTGGGCGAAGCGGGTGCCGCCCTCGCCGTGCACGTCGATCTTGACCGGCCCGGTGAGCACCGCGTCCTGGGGGACGGTGACCACGAGCGCCTGCTCGAAGGCGCTGAACGCCTGCGCGGCGACCCGGTCGACGGGCTTGCCGGCCTTGCCCAGACGGGCGTCGTCGCGGCCGACGGTCTCGGCGGTGACGCCGTCCGGCAGGCTCAGCTCGACCTTGTCCTCGCCCTTGGCCGCCTCGGCGGCGGTGCCGTCGTGCAGGCCGCCCAGGCGGTGCATCGGGGTGAACCGCCAGTCCTCCTCGCGGCCGGTGGGCACCGGGAAGTCGCCGACCTCGAACGAGGGCTTGACGGCGACCCGGGCGTCGATCGGCTGCTGGACGGTGGCGCGGCCGGTGCCGGGGCCGGCGAGCTGGGCGCCGGCGCCGGCGGTGCCGACCTCGATCGACCCGGCGGTGGTGGAGCCGGTGGTGGTGTTGACGTCAGCCATGGCTGTCGTAGTGCTCTCTTCCTCGAAAAGCTCGAAAAGTCGGTGGGCGGTCAGCGGCTGGACGTCAGCCGACCGCACCCTCCATCTGCAGCTCGATCAGCCGGTTGAGCTCCAGCGCGTACTCCATCGGCAGCTCGCGCGCGATCGGCTCGACGAAGCCGCGGACGATCATCGCCATCGCCTCGAACTCCGTCATGCCCCGGCTCATCAGGTAGAACAGCTGGTCCTCGCTGACCTTGGAGACCGTCGCCTCGTGGCCCATGGACACGTCGTCCTCGCGGACGTCCACGTACGGGTAGGTGTCCGAGCGGGAGATGGTGTCCACCAGCAGCGCGTCGCACAGCACGTTGGACTTGGCGCCCTTGGAGCCCTCGCCGATCTCGATCAGACCGCGGTAGGAGGTCCGGCCGCCGCCGCGCGCCACCGACTTCGAGACGATGTTGGAGGAGGTGTTCGGCGCCATGTGCACCATCTTGGCGCCGGCGTCCTGGTGCTGGCCCTCGCCCGCGAAGGCGATCGACAGGGTCTCGCCCTTGGCGTGCTCACCCATCAGGTAGACGGCCGGGTACTTCATGGTGACCTTGGAGCCGATGTTGCCGTCGACCCACTCCATGGTCGCGCCCTCGTACGCCACGGCGCGCTTGGTGACCAGGTTGTAGACGTTGTTCGACCAGTTCTGGATGGTCGTGTAGCGGCAGCGGCCGCCCTTCTTGACGATGATCTCCACGACCGCGGAGTGCAGCGAGTCGGAGGAGTAGATCGGCGCGGTGCAGCCCTCGACGTAGTGGACGTACGCGTCCTCGTCGACGATGATCAGCGTCCGCTCGAACTGGCCCATGTTCTCGGTGTTGATCCGGAAGTAGGCCTGGAGCGGGATGTCGACGTGGACGCCCTTGGGCACGTAGATGAACGAGCCGCCGGACCACACCGCCGTGTTCAGCGCGGCGAACTTGTTGTCGCCGGCCGGGATGACGGTGCCGAAGTACTCCTTGAAGATCTCCGGGTGCTCGCGCAGCGCGGTGTCGGTGTCCAGGAAGAGGACGCCCTGCTCCTCCAGGTCCTCGCGGATCTGGTGGTAGACGACCTCGGACTCGTACTGGGCGGCGACACCGGCGACCAGGCGCTGCTTCTCGGCCTCCGGGATGCCCAGCCGGTCGTAGGTGGCCTTGATGTCCGCGGGCAGGTCCTCCCAGGACTCGGCCTGCTTCTCGGTGGAGCGGACGAAGTACTTGATGTTGTCGAAGTCGATGCCGGAGAGGTCGGAGCCCCAGGTCGGCATGGGCTTCTTGCCGAACAGCTTCAGGCCCTTGAGACGCAGGTTCAGCATCCACTCGGACTCGTTCTTCTTCGCGGAGATGTCGCGGACGACCTCCTCGCTGAGCCCGCGCTTGGCCGCGGCACCGGCGGTGTCCGGGTCGGCCCAGCCGTACTCGTAGGTGCCCAGGCCCTCGAGCTCGGGGTGCGAAACGGTGTCAGTCATGCGAGCTTCCTAACGCGCGGACGCTGAATCTTCGGTGGACGTACCGGCAGTCGGCACTGCATCGGAGCCGCGGCCCGCGGAACGCCGGGCAGGCGACGATGCGGCACCGGGTGCCGGCACATAGGTGGTGCAGACCCCGTCGCCGTGGGCGATGGTGGCCAGCCGTTGCACATGGGTGCCCAGCAGCTGGGAGAAGACCTCGGTCTCCGCCTCGCAGAGCTGCGGGAACTGCTCGGCGATGTGCGCGACCGGGCAGTGGTGCTGGCAGAGCTGGGCGCCTGCCGGGGCCTTCGCCACGGCCGGCGGGACCCGCCGCACCGTGGCAGCGTACCCGTCCGCGCTCAGCGCCTGGGCGAGCGCCTCGGTGCGCTCCCCCGCCTCGGCCAGCCGCAGGAGCTCCAGGTACCTCTCGCCCTGCTTGCCGAACCGGGCCCGGGCGAAGGCGGCGACCGCCTCCTCGCCCGCCTTGCCGCCGCCGACCGAGTCGGAGATCCAGCGCAGCGCGTCGGCGGCGAGCTGGTCGTACGCCTGGTAGAAGGCGTCCCGGCCGCCGTCGGTGAGGGCGAAGACCTTGGCCGGGCGGCCCCGGCCACGGCTGCCGTAGACCCGCTGCTCGCGGGACTCGACCAGGCCGGCGGCGGCTAGTCCGTCCAGGTGGCGGCGGACGGCGGCGGCGGTGAGGCCGAGCCGGGTCGCCAGGTCGGCGGCGGAGGAGGGGCCGTGGTCGAGGATCGACCGGGCGACCCGGTCCCGGGTGGCCCGGTGGCCCTCCAGCAGCACCTCGGCCGCCGTCACGGGCACGTCGCACCCGGGGGCCGACTCGGCCTCCTGGGGCGTGGCGTGCTCGCGCATGTTTTTCACAACACCAGTGTTGCGTAATTACTTCCGACAGGACAAGCCGTGATGCAGGCCTCACTCGTGTCATCTGTCACGCAGGTAAGCCTTACCTGACCTGCAAAAACGATCATCGAGGGCGCCGTCCGGGCCCGGCGTCGGGGCCTCTTACACTCGCCGGTATGCACTCCGAACCCGCGGTGAAGATCGCCGGGCTGGTCAAGCACTACGGCGACAAGCCCGCGGTGGACGGCCTCGACCTCACCATCGCACGCGGCGCGATCACCGCCGTCCTCGGCCCCAACGGCGCCGGCAAGACCACCACCATCGAGACCTGCGAGGGCTACCGCCGCCCCGACGCCGGCACCGTCCGCGTCCTCGGCCTCGACCCGGTCGCCCAGAACGCCGCGCTGCGCCCCCGGATCGGCGTCATGCTGCAGTCGGGCGGCGTGTACGCGGGCGCGCGCGCCGTCGAGATGCTGCGTCACACCGCCGCACTGCACGCCCACCCGCTGGACGTCGACGCGCTGGTCGAACGGCTCGGCCTCGGCTCCTGCGGCCGCACCGCCTACCGGCGCCTGTCCGGCGGCCAGCAGCAGCGGCTCGCCCTGGCCATGGCCGTCGTCGGCCGCCCCGAGCTGGTCTTCCTGGACGAGCCCACCGCCGGACTCGACCCGCAGGCCCGGCGCGCCACCTGGGAACTGGTCCGCGACCTGCGCCGGGACGGCGTCACCGTGGTCGTCACCACCCACCACATGGACGAGGCCGAACAGCTCGCCGACCAGGTCGCCGTCATCGACCGCGGCCGGGTGATCGCCACCGGAAGCCCCGAGGAGCTGTGCCGCGGCGGCGCCGAGAACGCCCTGCGCTTCGACGGCCCGCCCGGGCTCGACCTCGGCCCGCTGCTCAAGGAACTGCCCGAGGGCGCCACCGCCACCGAGACCACCCCCGGCGGCTACCGCGTCGAGGCGCCCGTCGACCCGCAGCTGGTGGCCACCGTCACCGGCTGGTGCGCGGCCTCCGGCGTCCTGCCCGAACGGCTGTCCGTCCAGCGCCGCAGCCTCGAAGACGTCTTCCTCGACCTGACCGGACGGGACCTGCGCTCGTGAGTACGACCACCGACTACTCCCCCAAGCCCGGCGCGGCCCCGGTCGGCCGGATGCTGCTCGCCCAGACCGCCTTCGAGACCAGGATGCTGCTGCGCAACGGCGAACAGCTGCTGCTCACCGTGGTCATCCCGACCGTGCTGCTGGTGCTGTTCTCGGCCGTGGACATCGTCGCGGTGGACGGGCCCGGCAAGCGGGTCGACTTCCTGGCCCCCGGCCTGCTCGCGCTGGCCGTGATGTCCACCGCCTTCACCGGGCAGGCCATCGCCACCGGCTTCGAGCGCCGCTACGGCGTGCTGAAGCGGCTCGGCGCCAGCCCGCTCCCGCGCTGGGCACTGCTGACCGCCAAGACCGGCTGCGTCCTGGTCACCGAGGCGCTGCAGGTCGCGCTGCTGTCGGCGATCGCGCTGGCGCTCGGCTGGTCCCCGCACGGCAACCCCCTGTCGGTCGTCGCGCTGCTGGTGCTCGGCACCGCGGCCTTCTCCGGCCTGGGCCTGCTGATGGCCGGCACGCTCAAGGCGGAGGCCACGCTGGCCGCCGCCAACCTGGTGTTCATCCTGCTGCTGCTGGCCGGCGGGGTGATCGTGCCGCTGAGCAGGTTCCCCTCGGCCGTGCAGTCGGTGCTGGAGCTGCTGCCGATCTCCGCGCTCTCGGACGGCCTGCGGTCGGTCCTCCAGCACGGCGCCGGGGTGCCCTGGTCCGACCTCGGCATCCTGGCCGGCTGGGCCGTCCTCGGCCTGGCCGCCGCGGCCCGCTTCTTCCGCTGGGAGTAGCCCCCGGCCCCGCACGTGAACCGCTACGTACATGAGGCCGCCCCACACGGGAACCGCCCCCCGGCCGCTTCGGCCGGGGGGCGGTCTCACGTCACCGACGGAACGTCAGCTCTGGCTGCCGCGACGCTTGCGGGCCAGCAGGACGAGCGCGCCACCGACCAGCAGCACGCCGCCGCCGGCCGCCGCGATCATCGGGGTGGCGTCGTTGCTACCGGTCTGGGCGAGCGCCGGGCCACTGGTGGTGGGCGTCGGGACCGGGGTCGGGGTCGGCGTCGCGGTCGCGGTCTTGCTCGCGGTGGGCGAGGCCGACGGGGTCGGGGTCTTGGTGGGCGTGGGAGTCGGCGTCGGAGTCGTGGTCTGCGACGGGGTCGGGGTGGGAGTCGGGGTCGAGGTCTTGGTGGGCGTGGGGGTGGGAGTCGGCGTCGGAGTCGGCGTGTGGCACGGCTCGATCGTCTTGGTCTCGTTGATGTTCCAGCCCTTTTCGTTGGGCGTCTCCGTCGTGTTCACCACGAGGTTCGCCTTGACGGGGGCCGTGTGGTCCTTCACCGGGAAGGTGCCGTGGAACTCCGCGGGGAAGGCCTTGGCGTCCAGGACCTTCTCGCCGTCGATGGTGAGGCTGACGGTGTTCTTCACGTCGGGCTTCGGGCTGTAGTTGATCAGATCGATCACGATCTTGTCGCAGGTCACCGACCAACTCGGCACGTGCGCCGAGGCGTTGGTTGCCAGCGCCAGAGGCAGGAGAATTCCGGCCGCCGCCGTCCCGGCGAGTGCCGCCGCGCCGATCCGCATGTGCCGCTGCTGTCGCGCCATTTACGCTGTTCCCCTCAGAACGGTCTTGCGCAGCAGGCGTGTTGAAGGTTTCGCGGTGGCCCGCTACGACTGTCCGGGGGACTCTACCGGCACTCCCGCACCTCTCCACACCCCGCCGTACGACCGAATTTCGTCTGTTGGTCCGTCGTCTGATGTGTATGACCAGCCCATCACAGCTGCCACCTCGCGGAACGCGGATTCGGCAAACTTGAATGAACTTCGTCACCTGACTGAAATACGTGCGCCCTCGGTGATCAGGTTCAATCACCAAGGGCGCAACACCGGTCGACCGGCGAAATGATCAGGCCTTCTTCGCCGCCCGACGCCGGGTGACGACCACGATCGCGCCACCGGCCGCGAGCACCACCGCGCCGCCGATCGCCAGCGGCACGACGGGCCCGGAGCCGGTGTGCGCGAGGTTGCCGCCCGCGTTCGCCTGGGCGGACGGGCTCGCCGAGGCCGAGGCCGAGGCGGCCGGCACACCCGCCGAGGCGGTGGCCGACGGGCTGGCCGAGGCACCCGCGCTCGGCTTGCCGCTCACCGGGGCGGAGGGCGTGTCCGAGGGGCTCGCCGAGGTCCCGGGCGTGGCCGAGGTGCCGGGAGTCCCGGGCGTGGTGGAGGCCGACGGCGTCCCGCTCGGCACCACCGGCGGCACGGTGGGCGTGGTGGACGGCGTCGGGACGACGACGCCGGGCAGGCAGCCGGCGAACGGGTAGTGGTGCGTCTCCGCCCCGCCCTTGCCGGTCAGCGAGGCCGCGATGACCGAACCGTTGACCGGGCCGCCGCTGCCGAGGTCGAAGGCGGCGTTCGGCGCCAGCACGGTGCCGGCCCAGGCGGCCTTGCTGCTCTTGACCACCTTGGTCGCGGTGGGGAAGTTCCACAGCAGCTTGGCGCGGATCGCCCCGCCGGCCGCGCTCTGCAGCTTGTCGTCCAGGACGAAGGACGCCTTGGCCTCGTCCCACAGGTGGAAGCCCGTGGTCCCGGCGGCCGCCATGTCGTACGAGCCGCCGGTCACGGTGACCACGGTGACGGACCCGGCCGGCACCTTGAGGAAGACGTCCTTGGCGCCCTGGAGCTTCGCGGCGTCGACGGTGAAGCTGTTGTACTTCGCGTCGCCGCCGGTGAACGTGAGCTTGGCCCCGTCGGCCTGGACGGTGGCGCCGGCGGTCTGCGGCGCGGCGGCCAGCGCGGTGGAGGCGGCGCGCAGCTTGGCGAACTCGGCCTTGAAGTCGATCGGGGAGGCGCCCTGGGCGATGGCGCCCTGGTGGGCCTGGACGACGGCGCCGTCGGCCTTGGAACCGTAGACGCCGCTGCCCTTCATCACCTGGGTGTTGCGGCCGGTGATGCGGCCGGCGACCACCAGCGCGTTCTTGCCGGGCAGGGCGTCGACCTCGGCGGGGGTCAGCTCCTGGCCGACCGAGAAGCCGCCGGTGAAGTCGGCGTTGCCGCCCACCGCGACGGCGCCCTCGGCGTCGGGGGTGTGGGTGTCGTCGCCCTCGATGAACTCGCCGTAGAGGTTGGCGACCCCGAGGCTGCGGCACTCCTGGCCGGGGTCGGCGGCGTGGGCGGCGGCGGGGGCGATCAGGCCGGCCAGTGCGAGCGAGCCGCCGACTGCGAGCGCGGCGGCGGACGTGGGTATGCGCATGTGCAGGTCTCCGCTTGTGCGGGAGGAGTGGGAGAGGTCCGAAAAAGGTATGGACCAATCCGCACTCTTTCGGCCTCGCAGGTGATTGGTCAAGACCAATGACCGCCTTGACCGAAGAGTCCGGTTTGCGCCCCGTCCGGCCCGGTGCGGGCGACGCCCACGCGGCACCCGCGCCCCGCCCCAAGATCGGCTGTAAGGCCGCCTACGATTGACCCCGTGCCTAATCCCTTCTCCCTGCTCGCCGACCGCTGGCAGCCGTCCGCCGTGATGGTCCGGCGCGCCGCGTTCGCCGCGCTGGTGATGAGCGTGGTGATCGTCGTCACCGGCGGCGCCGTCCGCCTCACCGCCTCCGGCCTCGGCTGTACGACGTGGCCCCGCTGCACCGCCGACAGCCTGACCCCGACCGCCGAGATGGGCTTCCACGGCGTCGTCGAGTTCACCAACCGGATGCTCACCTACGTGCTGAGCGCCGCCGTCGGCTGGGCCATCCTGGCCGCCCGCTGCCACCGCCCCTGGCGGCACAGCATGACCAGGCTCGGCTGGGCGCAGTTCTGGCTGGTGATGAGCAACGCGGTGCTCGGCGGCATCACCGTGCTGACCGGCCTCAACCCGTACACCGTCGCGCTGCACATGATCGCCGCGATGGCGCTGGTGTGGGTCGCGCTGCTGATGTGGGAGCGGTCGAAGGAGGGCGACGGCGTCCCCAAGCTCGCCGTGGCCCGCCCGATCCACCAGCTCTCCTACGTGCTGGTCCTGGTCGTCGGCCTGCTGGTCGCGGCCGGCACCCTGGTCACCGGCGCCGGCCACCACCCGGGCACGCCGAAGGACAACAAGATCGTCCCCCGGATCCCGATCGACTACGACAGGCTGGCCCAGTTCCACGCCGACCTCGCGTTCGTGTCGGTCGGCCTGGCCATCGCGGTGCTCTTCGTCTTCGCCGCCGTCAAGGCCCCGCCGGCGGCGAAGGCCCGCGCCAAGGAACTGCTGGCGGTCCTGCTCCTCCAGGGCGTACTGGGCTTCATCCAGTACTTCACCGACGCCCCCGAGCTGATGGTCGGCCTCCACATGCTCGGCGCCACCCTCACCTGGATCGCCGCCCTCCGCATCCCCCTCGCCCTGCGCACCCGCGCGGACGAGGCCCCCGCCGCGCCCCTGCCCGCCCAGACCCCACAGGCTGCCGCAGTCTGAAACAAGCGCCGAAGGCCCCCATCCTCGGATGGGGGCCTTCGGCGTCACAACAGCCGCCGCCCGTCGTGGCTCCGGATACTCGGCGACGTGTCCCCCCGAAGCGCGTCCAACACCCGCACGGCATAGACCTCCGCCATGCGCACGGAGACCTCGTCCGCCGTGAGCCAGTCGACCTCGACCGACTCATCCGAGAGCCGTACTTGTCCGCCCTCAGGCCGACACCGGAAGACCAGCGCGACAACCCCTCGACGCAGGTTCTTGTAGACACCGGTCAGCCGCTCCACGCCGGCGTGGATCCCGGTCTCCTCGTAGACCTCCCGGCACACGCCGTCTTCGATGCCCTCGCCCAGCTCCAGCACGCCCCCCGGCGGCTCCCAAGCCCCGTTGTCAGCCCGCCGAATCGCCAGCACCCGCCCGTCCTCCCGCACCACCACCCCCGCGACGGACACCGAGTGGAGTGGCGTCACGCTCGCACCACCGGGTGGATCAGATCGAGGAGCATCACGTCGTGCCGAGCCCGCGCCGTCCCACGGGATCGCCGACCCGACACGCCGGTAGCCCCACACTCGGTAGGACGCCCGGGCCGCAACCGCCTCTGGTCGGGTGTTCAGCATCACCCGGGCGCTGTCGATGCCCTCGATGAGGACGCGATGCATGCGAGTGGCGACGCCCTGGCGCCGCCACCGGGGCCGAACCGCCAACTCGAAGAGACCGAACGTGCGCTTTCCGTCCTCATGCCTGGGGTTCTCGGGCACGGGATCGATCAGGGTGTCCCACCATCCGGTGTCCGCCGACAGCGGGTAGCCGTACGCCATGCCCACAACGGTGTCGCCGTCGAAGGCGATGGCCGCCTGGAACCCCCGCCGACGCGCCTGCGAGCGGAACCGGCGAAACGCCCGCTCCACGTCGGTCGGCCCCTCGCCGTAGGGGGCTTCCGCGAACGCCTCCGAGAACACCTCCTTCAACTGGCCCTCCAGCTCGACCGCCTGCTCGCCGTCCAACAGCCGAACCACCACCGTCACACCGTCCTCTGTTTCCGGGCCGAAACCCCGAGCGATCGAAGTTCCTCGACGCAGTCTCGCGCCATCGCCGTATCAACAGGACGACCAGCGGCTACGAGCCCTGCGGCCTCTCGACCGACCACCAGCGCTGGTTCGAGGCGGCCTACACCGACGCCCCCGTCGTCACCCAGGTCAATGACGGCCAGGCATCGGCCGATCCGCCCGACCCAGCCGACGTTTGGCGCTCCTCCTCCGCCTCCGCCCCTCGATCGTCGTCCGCATGCTCCGCGACCTCGACGTCCGACCCGGAATGAACGTCCTGGAGATCGGCACCGGCACCGGCTGGCTGGACCAACCGGCCCGACTCGTCCGGGTGCTCGACCGCGAGGAGCTGCCCCGTTGAGCCCACGGCAACGGCCCGGCTCCCCCGCCTGAGGGAGCCGGGCCGTCGCCGTGGGCGCCGAAGTGATCAGCCGCCGAGCTGGATGCCGGCCATGCGCTTCCACTCGTACGGGCCGGTCTTCACCTTGAGGGCCAGCTCGCCCTCGAAGTCGTCGTGCAGGGTCAGCCCGGCCAGTTCGGCGGCCCGGCGACCGACGGCGTAGCTCGGGGCCACCTGGTCGCCCCAGGCGCCGTCCGCGCCCACCACGACGATCCGGGTGGCCACGGCGCCGACGTACTCGACGACCGCGTCGGCGCCGCCCCCGTGCTGGCGGGCGAAGCTGCTGAGGTGCTTGGCGATGCGCTTGGCGCGGCGCTCGGTACGGGCGTCCGGCGCGGTGGCGGTGGCGGTCTCTGCGCTGCTCATGCCCGCATGCTACCCACCGGTAGTCGAGCTGGCGACGGGAGCGCCCTGTGCACCGGGCCACATACTGGAGGCGTGACCTTCTCCGGCTGGCCGGCCGCGGCGCTCGACTTCTACGAGCACCTCGAAGCCGACAATTCCAAGACCTTCTGGCAGGCCCACAAGGAGCAGTACGACAACGACGTACGGACCCCGATGGAGCTGCTGCTCGCCGAGCTGGAGCCGGAGTTCGGGCTTGGGAAGATCTTCCGTCCCAACCGCGACGTCCGGTTCAGCGCCGACAAGTCTCCGTACAAGACGCACATCGGCGCCCACCTGGAGACCGGCGGCTACGTCCAGCTCTCCGCCGACGGCCTGGCCTGCGGCAACGGGATGTACCAGCTCGCCCCCGACCAACTGGACCGCTACCGCGCCGCCGTCGCCGAGGACGTCAGCGGCGCCGAACTGGAGCGGGTGATCGCCGCGGTGGAGCAGGACGGCCCCCAGGTGCACGGCCGGGACTCCCTCAAGACCGCTCCGCGCGGCTTCCCCAAGGACCACCCGAGGATCGAGCTGCTGCGCCACAAGGGCCTGGTCGCCTGGCAGGAGTGGGCGCCCGCGAAGTGGCTCGGCACCCGCGGCGCCCACACCCGGATCACCGCCTTCCTGCGCGCCTCCCAGCCGCTCCGGGACTGGCTGGACGACCACGTCGGCCCGTCCGAGCTGCCGGCCCGGTGAGAACGCGAAGAGCCCCGGTCCACCGGACCGGGGCTCTTCGACGTCGGACGGGCCCTACTTCACGAACGGGTCGATCGCGCACACCACGAACAGCAGCGACAGGTAGGTGATCGACCAGTGGAACAGCCGCATCTCCTTCAGCTTCGCGCCCACCACGCCGGCCTTGGCCCGGCCGTACAGCGCGTGCGCCTCGCGCAGCCAGAACCCGCCGAGCAGCACCGCCGCGACGGGGTACAGCCAGCTCATGTGCCCCAGCGGCCACACCGCCAGCGAGGTCGCCACCATCACCCAGGAGTAGGCGACGACCTGCTTGCCGACCGCGACGTTGCCCTTGACCACCGGCAGCATCGGCACGCCGGCCCGCTCGTAGTCCTCGCGCACCTTCATCGAGAGCACCCAGGTGTGCGGCGGCGTCCAGAAGAACACCACCAGGAACAGCGCGACCGCCGCCCAGGACAGCGAGTTGGTGACGGAGGACCAGCCGATCAGCACCGGCATGCAGCCGGCGATGCCGCCCCAGACGATGTTCTGCGAGGTGCGCCGCTTGAGCCCCAGCGTGTAGACGAACACGTAGAACAGCAGCGCGCCGAGCGCCAGTCCGGAGGAGAGCCAGTTGACGCCGAAGCCCAGCAGCAGGGTCGAGACGATCGCGAGGGCGATGCCGAACACCAGCGCCTCGCGCGGCGACACCATCCCGGTGACGATCGGCCGGCGCTCGGTGCGGGACATCACCGCGTCGATGTCGCGGTCGATGTACATGTTGAGGGCGTTGGCGCCGCCCGCCGAGAGGTAGCCGCCGACCACGACCTTCAGCACCAGCAGCATGTTCGGGACGCCCTGCTGGGCGAGGAACATCACCGGCACCGTGCTCATCAGCAGCAGTTCGATGATCCGTGGCTTGGTCAGTGCGACGAAGGCGCCGACACGGGCCCCGATGGGCCGGTGCGCAGGAGTCGCCCCGGTGACCCCGGCGGGACGGGTTTCGACGGCGGTCACTAACACCCCAACTGAAGATGAATCCTCGCAGGCGTCCACAGGAACGAAGGGTCCCAAATCGTCCGCTCTGCGCGTACCACGCCACCTTAGACGCTCCATATATCCCATCCGGCTCCGGGGTCCCCCGGCGAGGCCGATGGCACACCCCCGGGTGAACCGACCGGGTGAAGCCACGGAGCCGTTCCGGCGCGCCGCCGCAACCCGTCCTGACCACCGGAGCGGCAGGGTGCCGTAAAACAGGAGAGCCTGGGACAAAATCAGGCAGACCGCCCTGGTGGGAATCACCATCCGGATTTCCTGGTTGTCCCAGCACGGAGGGTGAGCCCCGGGCCGGACGGTAGGCTCGCACGCAGAAGCGGGATCTACCCTCCGTGACCGGCACCACCCAGCGTCGAGACCACAGCGCCGTGGCCGACCCGGTCCCCTTTCACGGGGTCACTCTTCACAACGGAAGGAGCCCTGAGACAGGGTGAGCACGACGCCGACGAACGCATTCGAGTGGTCCGAACTGGACGAGCGCACGGTTGACACAGCGCGGGTCCTGGCCATGGACGCCGTCCAGAAGGTCGGCAACGGACACCCCGGGACGGCCATGTCGCTGGCCCCCGCGGCGTACCTGATCTTCCAGCGTTTCCTGCGCCACGACCCGACCGACCCGTCGTGGGTAGGCCGCGACCGGTTCGTGCTGTCCCCCGGGCACACGAGCCTGACCCTCTACACCCAGCTGTACCTGTCGGGCTACGGCCTGGAGCTGGACGACCTCAAGGCCTTCCGCGTCGCGGGCAGCCGCACCCCGGGCCACCCGGAGCACGGCCACACCGCGGGCGTGGAGACCACCACCGGCCCGCTCGGCCAGGGCATCGCCAACGCGGTGGGCATGGCGATGGCCGCCCGCTACGAGCGCGGCCTGTTCGACCCGGACGCCGCCGCCGGCGAGTCCCCCTTCGACCACACCATCTGGGCCATCGTCTCCGACGGCGACCTGGAGGAGGGCATCTCCGCCGAGGCCTCCTCGCTGGCCGGTCACCAGAAGCTGGGCAACCTGGTCGCCCTGTACGACGACAACCACATCTCGATCGAGGGCGACACCGAGACCGCCTTCTCCGAGGACGTCCTCAAGCGCTACGAGGCGTACGGCTGGCACGTCCAGCGGGTCGCCCCGAAGGCCAACGGCGACATCGACGTGGCCGTCCTGGCCGACGCGCTGGCCGCGGCCAAGGCCGAGACCACCCGTCCGTCGATCATCGCGATGCGCACGATCATCGCCTGGCCGGCCCCGGACGCCCAGAACACCGCCAAGGCGCACGGCTCCGCGCTCGGCGCCGCCGAGATCGCCGCCACCAAGAAGGTCCTGGGCTTCGACCCGGAGAAGACCTTCGAGGTCTCCGACAAGGTGATCGAGCACGCCCGCGAGGTCATCAAGCGCGGCAAGGCCGCCCACGCCGAGTGGGAGCAGTCCCTGGAGGCCTGGCGCGCCGCCGACCCGCAGCGCGCCGCCGAGTTCGACCGCATCCAGGCCGGCGAGCTTCCCGAGGGCTGGAAGAAGACCATCCCGGTTTTCCCCGCCGGCAAGGACGTCGCCACCCGCAAGGCCTCCGGCGAGACCCTCAAGGCGATCGGCGCGGTCATCCCGGAGCTGTGGGGCGGCTCGGCCGACCTCGCCGAGTCCAACCTCACCACCATCGACGAGGACAGCTCGTTCCTCCCCGAGGGCAACCCGCTGAAGAGCGCCAGCCCGTACGGCCGGACGATCCACTTCGGCATCCGCGAGCACGCCATGGGCTCGACCATGAACGGCATCGCCCTGCACGGCAAGACCCGCGTGTACGGCGGCACCTTCCTGGTCTTCGCCGACTACATGCGCCCGGCCGTTCGCCTGGCCGCGCTGATGAAGCTGCCGGTCACCTACGTCTGGACGCACGACTCGATCGGCCTCGGCGAGGACGGCCCGACCCACCAGCCGGTCGAGCACATGGCCTCGCTGCGCGCCATCCCGGGCCTGGCCATGGTCCGCCCGGCCGACGCCAACGAGACGGCCGTCGCCTGGCGCACCGTCATCGAGCGCCAGACCACCCACCCCGGCCCGGTCGGCCTGGCGCTCACCCGCCAGAACGTCCCGACCTTCGACCGCGAGGTCTTCGGCTCCGCCGAGGGCACCGCGAAGGGCGGCTACATCCTGGCCGAGGCCTCCAGCGGCGACCCGCAGGTGATCCTGCTGGGCACCGGCTCCGAGGTCCAGCTGGCCGTCAAGGCCCGCGAGGTGCTGGAGGCCGAGGGCATCGCCACCCGGGTGGTCTCGGTGCCGTCCTTCGAGTGGTTCCAGGAGCAGGACCAGGCCTACCGTGACAGCGTGCTGCCGCCGTCGGTCAAGGCCCGGGTGTCGGTCGAGGCCGGCATCGGCCAGGGCTGGCGCGAGCTGGTCGGCGACCACGGCCGGATCGTCTCGCTGGAGCACTTCGGCGCCTCCGCCGACTACAAGGTGCTCTTCGAGGAGTTCGGCCTGACCGCCGAGCGCGTGGTGGCCGAGGCCCACAACGCCCTCCGTTCCCTTGAGGCCGTCAACCGCTGACGCCCCCTGGGCCGTGCGCCCGCCCGCACGCGGGCGCACGGCCCCCTCTGACTACCCCACGAAGCAGAACAAAAAAGGACTGAAGCACCATGACTGACGCACTGAAGCGCCTCAGCGACGAAGGCGTGGCGATCTGGCTGGACGACCTCAGCCGCAAGCGGCTGAACACCGGCAACCTCGCCGAGCTGGTGCAGAACAAGCACGTGGTGGGCGTTACCACCAACCCGACCATCTTCCAGAAGGCCATCGGCGGCGGCGACGACTCCTACGACGGCCAGCTGCGCGACCTCGCCGTCCGCAAGGTCACCACCGACGAGGCCGTCCGCATGATCACCACCTCGGACGTGCGCGACGCGGCCGACGTGCTGCGCCCGGTCTACGACGCCTCCAACGGCCGCGACGGCCGGGTCTCCATCGAGGTCGACCCGCGCCTGGCGCACGAGACCGCGGCCACCGTGGCCGAGGCCAAGCAGCTGTGGTGGCTGGTCGACCGCCCGAACGTCTTCATCAAGATCCCCGCCACCAAGGCCGGCCTGCCCGCGATCGCCGAGGTGATCGGCCGGGGCATCAGCGTCAACGTCACGCTGATCTTCTCGCTGGAGCGCTACAAGGCCGTCATCGACGCCTACCTGACCGGCCTGGAGGCCGCCAAGGCCAAGGGCCTGGACCTCTCCCAGATCGAGTCGGTCGCCTCCTTCTTCGTCTCCCGCGTGGACACCGAGATCGACAAGCGCCTGGAGAAGATCGGCGGCGACGCCCGGGACCTTCGCTCCAAGGCCGCCCTGGCCAACGCCCGCCTCGCCTACCAGGCGTACGAGGAGGTCTTCGGCTCGGTCGACGGCAAGTCCGCCGGCAGCGCCCGCTGGCGCTCGCTGGAGGCCGCCGGCGCCAAGCCGCAGCGCCCGCTGTGGGCCTCCACCGGTGTCAAGGACCCGGCTCTGCCGGACACCCTGTACGTCACCGAGCTGGTCGCCCCCGGCACGGTCAACACCATGCCCGAGGCCACCCTGGAGGCCACCGCCGACCACGGCGTGGTCACCGGCGGCACCATCGTCCCCAACTACGCCGACGCCAAGGCCGTGATGGACGCCATCGCCGCCGCCGGCGTGGACTACGACGACGTGGTCCAGGTGCTGGAGGACGAGGGCGTGGAGAAGTTCGAGCAGTCCTGGAACGAGCTGCTCGACACCGTCACCGCCTCGCTCGCCTCCTTCGCCGGCGAGAAGTGACCGTTCGCTCACACAGCCAGCGCACGAAAGCGGAGCCCAACAAGTGAGCACTGATTTCCCCGAGTTGACCTCGGAGTCGGACGCGGACGATCTCCCGCCGGCCCCCGTCAACCCGCTTCGTGACCCGGCCGACCGACGGCTCCCGCGCATCGCGGGGCCGTCCGGTCTGGTCATCTTCGGAGTCACCGGCGACCTGTCCCGCAAGAAGCTCATGCCGGCCATCTACGACCTGGCCAACCGCGGTCTGCTGCCGCCGGGCTTCTCTCTCGTCGGCTTCGCCCGGCGCGAGTGGGACGACGAGGACTTCGCCAAGGAGGTCCACGACGCGGTCAAGGACCACGCCCGCACCCCGTTCCGGGAGGAGGTCTGGCAGCAGCTCGCCAAGGGCATGCGCTTCGTCCACGGCACCTTCGACGACGACGACGCCTTCGACAAGCTCCGCGAGACCATCGACGAGCTGGACAAGGCGCAGGGCACCGGCGGCAACTTCGCCTTCTACCTGTCCGTCCCGCCGAAGTTCTTCCCGACCGTCGTCCAGCAGCTCAAGAAGCACGGCCTGGCCGACCCCCCGCAGGGCTCGTGGCGTCGCGCGGTCATCGAGAAGCCCTTCGGCCACGACCTGGAGAGCGCCCAGGAGCTGAACCGGATCGTCCACGAGGTCTTCCCCCGGGACGAGGTCTTCCGGATCGACCACTACCTGGGCAAGGAGACGGTCCAGAACATCCTGGCGCTGCGCTTCGCCAACCAGATGTTCGAGCCGATCTGGAACCGGTCGTACGTCGACCACGTGCAGATCACCATGGCCGAGGACATCGGCATCGGCGGCCGGGCCGGCTACTACGACGGCATCGGCTCCGCCCGCGACGTCATCCAGAACCACCTGCTCCAGCTGATGGCGCTCACCGCCATCGAGGAGCCGGCGTCCTTCCACCCGAAGGCGCTGGTGGCCGAGAAGCTCAAGGTGCTCAGCGCCGTCAAGCTCCCGGCCGACCTCGGCCGGCACACCGTGCGCGGCCAGTACGCGGCCGGCTGGCAGGGCGGCGAGGAGGTGGTCGGCTACCTGGACGAGGACGGCATCGACCCGGACTCCAAGACCGACACCTTCGCGGCGATCAAGCTGGAGATCAACAACCGCCGCTGGGCGGGCGTCCCGTTCTACCTGCGCACCGGCAAGCGGCTGGGCCGCCGGGTCACCGAGATCGCGGTGGTCTTCCAGCGCGCCCCGTACCTGCCGTTCGACTCCTACGCGACCGAGGAGCTGGGGCAGAACGCCCTGGTCATCCGGGTCCAGCCGGACGAGGGCGTGACGGTGCGGTTCGGCTCCAAGGTGCCGGGCACCTCCTTCGAGGTCCGGGACGTCACGATGGACTTCGCCTACGGCGAGTCCTTCACCGAGTCCAGCCCGGAGGCGTACGAGCGGCTCATCCTCGATGTGCTGCTCGGCGACGCCAACCTGTTCCCGCGTCACCAGGAGGTCGAGCTCTCCTGGCAGATCCTCGACCCGATCGAGAAGTACTGGGACACCCACGGCAAGCCCGCCCAGTACTCCGCGGGGACCTGGGGCCCGGCCGAGGCGGACGAGATGCTCGCACGAGACGGCAGGAGCTGGCGCCGGCCATGAAGATCGACCTCACCAACACGACGTCCAGCAAGATCAACGCCGCGCTGATGGAGGCGCGCCGGGCCAGTGGCTCCACCGCCGCCGGCATGGTGCTCACCCTGGTGATCGTGACCGACGAGGGCAGCGCGTACGACGCCCTCAAGGCCGCCAACGACGCCTCCCGCGAGCACCCCTCGCGCACCCTCGCGGTGATCAAGCGCGCCGGGCGCTCGCCCCGGGCCCGCGCCGAGACCCGGCTGGACGCCGAGATCCTCGTCGGCACCGACGCCGGCTCGGGAGAGACGGTCATCCTGCGCATGCACGGCGAACTCGCCGCGCACGCGCAGTCGGTGGTCCTGCCACTGCTGCTCCCGGACGCCCCGGTCGTCGTCTGGTGGCCCGACAACGCGCCGCTGCACCCGGCGCAGGACCCGCTGGGCGCGCTCGCCCAGCGCCGGATCACCGACGCCGTCACCGCCGAGTCCCCGGTCGGCCAGCTCGCCCAGCGGGCCCAGAGCTACACCCCGGGCGACACCGACCTGGCCTGGACCCGGATCACCGGCTGGCGCTCGATGCTGGCCGCCGCGCTGGACCAGCGGCCGGTCACGATCACCTCCGCGGTGGTCGAGGGCGAGTCCTACAACCCCAGCGTCGAACTGCTCGGCCTCTGGCTGCACAACCGGCTGCACGTGCCGGTCGAGCGGATCGTCACCGGCGGCCCCGGCATCACCGCGGTGCACCTGCGCACCAAGGACGGCGACATCACCCTGGACCGCCCGGACGGCCTGATGGGCACGCTCTCCATGGTCGGTTCCCCGGACCGCCAGGTGGCGCTCAAGCGGCGCGAGACCTCGGAGCTGATCGCCGAGGAACTGCGCCGGCTCGACCCGGACGACATCTACGCGACGGCCGTGCGCACGCCCGTCGACCGGCTGCGCGAGCCGGACACCGCCGAGACGGCGGCGGCCGAGCGGGTCGCCCGCGCGGCGGTCACCGAGGCCGCGGTGGCCAACCCCGCCCGGGTGACCGCCAAGGTCGCGTCCGAGGACGTGGCCGAGGCCGAGGCCGCCGAGAAGGCTCCCGCCAAGAAGCCCGCCAAGCGCGCCGCCAAGGGGAGCGCATGACCAACGCGACCCCGCAGCTGGTCGTCCACCGGGACAAGGAGCTGATGGCCCAGGCGGCCGCGGCCCGGCTGATCACCCGGATCGTGGACGCCCAGGCCGCCCGCGGCACCGCCTCGGTGGTGCTCACGGGCGGGCGCAACGGCAACGCCCTGCTGGCCGCGATCGCCGCCTCCCCGGCGCGCGACGCGGTCGACTGGGCGCGGCTGGACCTCTGGTGGGGCGACGAGCGCTTCGTCCCCGCCGGGGACCCGGACCGCAACGCCGTCCAGGCCCGCGCCGAACTGCTGGACTCCGTCCCGCTCGACCCGGCGCGGGTGCACGAGATGCCCGCCTCGGACGGTGCGGACGGCTCGGATGTGGAGGCCGCCGCCGCCCGCTACGCGGAGGAGCTGGCGAAGGCCTCCGGCCCGGGTGACCGGCTCGGCGTCCCGGCCTTCGACGTGCTGCTGCTCGGCGTCGGCCCGGACACCCACGTCGCCTCGCTCTTCCCCGAGCACCCGGGCGTGCGGGAGACCGAGCTGACCGTGATCGGCGTGCGCGGGGCCCCCAAGCCCCCGCCGACCCGGATCTCGCTCACCCTCCCGGCGATCCGGGCGGCCCGCGAGGTCTGGCTGCTGGCGGCCGGCGCGGACAAGGCGGACGCGGTCGCGATGGCCCTGTCCGGCCCGGGCGAGCTCCAGGCGCCCGCCTCCGGCGCGTACGGCCGCAGCCGCACCCTGTGGCTGCTGGACCGGGCCGCGGCGGAGCAGATCCCGCCCCAGCTGTACCCGCCGGCCTCGGCGTAACGGGCCCGGCAACGCACAAGGGCGCCACCGTCCTCGACGGTGGCGCCCTTCGCTGTCTGTCGTCCGGGTCAGATCTCGCCGCGCAGCTTGGCCAGCGCCTCGGCGAGGATCGCCTCGCCGTCGGCGTCGGTGCGCCGCTCGCGGACGTAGGCGAGGTGGGTCTTGTACGGCTCGTTGCGCGAGGGCGCGGGCGGGTTGTGCTCGTCCTGTCCGGCCGGGAAACCGCACCGCGGGCAGTCCCAGGTGTCCGGGATGACGGCCTCGGCGGCGAAGCTCGGCCGGGTCTCGTGCTTGTTGGCACACCAGAAGGTGATCCGGTTGCGCGGGGCGGACTCGCCGCGCTCCGCCTCGCCCATCGGGCCCGCTCCGACCCTGCTGCCACGGATGGCGTTGCCACTTGCCACGGTCTGACTCCCTGCGTGCTGGTGCGCCGACCCTCCGCAGTGCGCGTCGGTGGCGAAAGTCGTCCTAGTGTAAGCAGGAGTTAAGCGTCCACCGCCATCGCCTCCGCCCCCGACCGTCCCAGGATAGGCGCTCGGGCGACGGGGCGTCAGGGTTACGTCAGCTCTTGTACTTCAGCACCAGGCCCAGCACGATGATGCAGGCGAACCAGGCGAGACCGACCACGATCGTGATGCGGTCCAGGTTGCGCTCGGCCACCGCCGAGCCGCCGCCGGTGGACATCGCGCCGCCACCGAACATGTCCGACAGGCCGCCGCCCTTCCCCTTGTGCAGCAGCACCAGCAGGATCATCAGCAGACTGAAGATGATCAGGGCAATCGAGAACCCGAGAACCACGACGGGACCAACTCTCTCGTATCTTCGGCGACGGGGCCGGACCGCTGACGGCGGTCCGGCCCCAAAGCCTACGTTGCTGCAGCGGCGTTAGCCTACTGCCTGCTCACGGTAGCGCACGATCTTGACGAACTCGTCGGCGTCCAGCGAGGCACCGCCGATCAGGCCGCCGTCGATGTCGGGCTTGGCCATCAGACCGGCCGCGCTCGACGACTTCACCGAACCGCCGTACAGCACGCGGACCTTGTCGGCCAGCTCGGCGTCGTACAGCTCGGCGATCCGCTTGCGGATGGCGGCGCAGACCTCCTGCGCGTCCTCCGGGGTGGCCACCTCGCCGGTGCCGATCGCCCAGACCGGCTCGTAGGCGACCACGATGGACTCGGCCTGGTGGGCCGGGATGTCCGCCAGGGCGCCGTCCAGCTGGGCGAGGGTGTGCTCGACGTGGGTGCCGGCCTTGCGGACGTCCAGCGGCTCGCCGATGCACAGGATCGGGGTGATCCCGGCCCGGTAGGCGGCCTTGACCTTGGCGTTGACGATCGCCTCGTCCTCACCGTGGTACTGGCGGCGCTCCGAGTGGCCGATCACCGCGAAGGTGCACTTCAGCTTGGCCAGCATCGGGCCGGAGACCTCGCCGGTGTAGGCACCGGAGTCGTGCTGCGAGATGTCCTGCGAGCCGTACTTGATCTTCAGCTTGTCGCCGTCGACCAGGGTCTGCACCGAACGCAGGTCGGTGAACGGCACCAGGACGGCGACCTCGACGGCCTCGTAGTCCTTGTCGGCCAGCGCGAAGGCCAGCTTCTGGGTGTGCTGGATGGCCTCAAGGTGGTTGAGGTTCATCTTCCAGTTGCCCGCCATCAGCGGGAGACGCTCAGTCATTGCTTTCAGCCTTCCAGGGCGGCGAGACCGGGGAGGGTCTTGCCCTCCAGGTACTCGAGGCTGGCGCCACCGCCGGTCGAGATGTGTCCGAATGCGTTCTCGTCGAAGCCCAGGATGCGGACGGCCGCGGCGGAGTCGCCGCCACCGACCACGGTGAACGCGTCGCTGTCCAGCAGCGCCTGGGCCACGGCCTTGGTGCCGTTCGCGTAGTCCGGGTGCTCGAAGACGCCCATCGGGCCGTTCCAGAACACGGTGCCCGCGTCGGCCAGCTTCGCCGCGTACAGCTCGCGGGTCTTCGGGCCGATGTCCAGGCCCTCCTGGTCGGCCGGGATCGCGTCCGCGGCGACGAGCGAGGGGTTGGCCGGGGCCTTGGTCTTGAGGTCGGGGAAGTCCACCGACACCAGGACGTCCACCGGCAGGACGAACTCGACGCCCGTCTCCTCGGCGCGCTTCAGGTAGTCCAGGACGACCGGGATCTGGTCCTCCTGCAGCAGCGAGATGCCGACCTCGTGGCCCTTGGCCTTGAGGAAGGTGTACGCCATGCCGCCGCCGATCAGGATCCGGTCGGCCTTCTTCAGCAGGTTGTCGATCACGCCGAGCTTGTCGGAGACCTTGGCGCCGCCGAGCACGACCACGTACGGGCGCGCGACCTCCTCGGTGAGCTTCTTGAGCACACCGACCTCGGTGGCGATCAGGTCGCCGGCCGCGTGCGGCAGCAGGCCGGGCAGGTCGTAGACCGAGGCGTGCTTGCGGTGCACGGCGCCGAAGCCGTCACCGACGTACAGGTCCGCGAGGGCGGCCAGCTGCTCGGCGAAGGCCTTGCGCTCGGCGTCGTCCTTGCTGGTCTCGCCGGCGTTGAAGCGCAGGTTCTCCAGCAGCGCGACCTCGCCGTCGCCCAGCGCGGCCACGGTGGACTCGGCGCTCTCACCCACGGTGTCGGTGGCGAAGGCGACGTTCTTGCCGAGGATCTCGCCGAGGCGCGCGGCCGCCGGCGCGAGGGAGAACTGCGGGTCCGGCGCGCCCTTGGGGCGGCCGAGGTGGGAGGCGACGACGACCCGGGCGCCGCGCTCGACGAGCTTGGCGATGGTCGGGGCGACGGCGCGGATCCGGCCGTCGTCGGTGATCGTGGTGCCGTCCAGCGGGACGTTCAGGTCGGCACGGACGAACACGCGCTTGCCGGCGACGTCGAGGTCTTCGATGGTCTTCACGGGGATTGGCTCTCCTGGGGAGATGGTTGATGCGCAGAGGCGGCACGGCGCAGGGGCCGCCTGGGAAGTCCTGGTGCGCAGAGCGAGGGCCCGGTCGGCACAGTGCGCCAGCCGGGCCCTCGCCCCTACATCACGTCAGCTCCCGCTGCGTCAGAGCTGGCCGCCGACGAGGGAGGTCAGGTTGACGAGGCGGTTCGAGTAGCCCCACTCGTTGTCGTACCAGCCGAGCACCTTGACCTGGTTGCCCTGGACCATGGTGAGCTGGGAGTCGAAGATGCAGGAGGCCGGGTCGTTGACGATGTCCGAGGAGACGATCGGGTCCTCGGTGTAGGTCAGGATGCCCTTGAGCGGGCCCTCCTGCGAGGCCTTCTGGAAGGCGGCGTTGACCTCGTCCTTGGTCACCTCGCGCTCCAGGGTGACGACCAGGTCGGTGATGGAGCCGGTCGGGACCGGGACGCGCAGCGAGGTGCCGTCCAGCTTGCCCTTCAGCTCCGGCAGGACCAGGGCGGTCGCCTTGGCGGCACCGGTCGAGGTCGGGATGATGTTCTGCGACGCGGCACGGGCGCGACGCAGGTCCTTGTGCGGGAAGTCCAGGGTCACCTGGTCGTTGGTGAACGCGTGGACGGTCGTCATCAGGCCCTTGACGATGCCGAAGTTCTCGTGCAGCACCTTGGCCATCGGCGCCACGCAGTTGGTGGTGCACGAGGCGTTGGAGATGATCGAGTGGTTGGCGGCGTCGTACTTGTCCTCGTTGACGCCCAGGACGATGGTGACGTCCTCGTCGCTCGCGGGCGCCGAGATGATGACCTTCTTGGCGCCGGCGGTGAGGTGCTTCTTCGCGGCCTCGGCCTTGGTGAAGATGCCGGTGGACTCGACGACGATGTCGGCGCCCAGGGCGGCCCACGGCAGGTTGGCGGGGTCACGCTCGGCGCTGACCTGGAAGGTCTTGCCGTCGACGGTGATGCTGTCCTCGGTGTGCGAGACCTCGCCCGGGAAGGTGCCCAGGGTGGTGTCGTACTTGAGCAGGTGAGCCAGGGTCTTCGTGTCAGTGAGGTCGTTGACACCGACGATCTCGATGTCCGCGCCCTGCGCCTTGACCGCGCGGAAGAAGTTGCGGCCGATGCGGCCGAATCCGTTGATGCCTACCCGGATCGTCACGAACCGATCTCCTCGTTAGGTACGCCGGAGCTAAGCCGACGGGGGTGAGATTTGGGAAGTCCCCGACCGCCTATGACCCTACCCCTCCCAGGCCTGGGAGGGCACATCGCGCCACGTGCGACGACCTGGCGTGGCGCGAAATCAGGCCGACCGTCCTTGGCCGTCAGGGCAGTTGGTCCCGGTCAGTGGTCTCTACCAATTTGCGCACACCGGGCGCGTCCGGGTATCCCCTCCGGACACGGCGGCGGCCGGTGCCCGGAATCCGGACACCGGCCGCGGAACAGCCACTCGGTGCGGCGGTCAGTTCATCGCCATCTCGTCGGTGAGGTTGGCCTCGGTGCTCGGCAGGCCGAGCTCGGAGGCGCGCTTGTCCGCCATCGCCAGCAGGCGGCGGATCCGGCCGGCCACCGCGTCCTTGGTCAGCGGCGGGTCGGCGAGCGCGCCCAGTTCCTCCAGCGAGGCCTGCTTGTGCTGCATCCGCAGCTGACCGGCCGCGGCCAGGTGCTCGGGCACCTCCTCGCCGAGGATCTCCAGCGCCCGCGCCACCCGGGCGCCGGCCGCCACCGCGGCGCGGGCCGAGCGGCGCAGGTTGGCGTCGTCGAAGTTGGCCAGGCGGTTGGCGGTGGCCCGGACCTCGCGCCGCATCCGGCGCTCCTCCCAGGCGAGCACCGACTCGTGCGCGCCGAGCCGGGTCAGCAGCGCGCCGATAGCGTCGCCGTCGCGGATCACCACCCGGTCCACGCCGCGCACCTCGCGGGCCTTGGCCGGGATGCCGAGCCGGCGGGCCGCGCCGACCAGGGCGAGGGCGGCCTCGGAGCCGGGGCAGGTGATCTCCAGCGAGGAGGAGCGGCCCGGCTCGGTGAGCGAGCCGTGCGCCAGGAAGGCCCCGCGCCAGGCCGCCTCGGCATCGCAGGTGGCCCCGGAGACGACTGCCGGGGGCAGCCCCCGGATCGGCCGGCCCCGGCCGTCCACGAGGCCGGTCTGGCGCGCGAGCAGTTCGCCGTCCTTGACCACCCGGACGACGAAGCGGCTGCCGCGCCGCAGTCCGCCGGGGGCCATCACCACGAGGTCGGAGGAGTGTCCGAAGATCTCCAGCAGGTCCTTGCGCAGCCGCCGCGCCGCCGCGCCGGTGTCCAGCTCCGCCTCGATCACGATCCGGCCGCTCACGATGTGCAGCCCGCCCGCGAACCGCAGGATCGCCGACACCTCCGCCTTGCGGCAGCAGGCCCTGGTGACCGGGAGCCGGCTGATCTCGTCCTTCACCGCTGGAGTCATCGCCATGGCCCGATCCTTCCATGTGTCCGGAAAATCCGGTCGTACGCTGCCGCCAACAGCTCCGGGTCGTGTCGCGGGGTGCCGTCGGTGCGGGCCACCCGGCCCAGGACCAGGGCGGCGCCCATCCGCTCGGCGGCCTTCTCCAGACCGGCCAGATCCGCCTGGCCGAAGGCGCCGCCGGTGACGGCGCGCTCGTCCACCAGGATCGCATCCACCGCGAGGCCCGGGGCGTGGTCGGCGATGACCTCCAGGTGGCGCTGCGGGGTGAAGCCCTCGGTCTCGCCGGGCTGGGGGGCCAGGTTCAGGGTGAGCAGGCGGCGGGCGCGGGTCTCGGTGAGCGCCTTGGCCAGCTCCGGGACCAGCAGGTGCGGCAGCACGCTGGTGAACCAGGAGCCGGGACCGAGCACCACCCAGTCCGCCTCCCGGACGGCGGTGACCGCCTCCGGGACGGCCGGCGGCCCGTCCGGCAGCAGCCGGATCGACTGCACGGTGCCGGGCGTGACCGCGACGCTGGCCTGGCCGCGGACGGCCGACAGCTCGCCGGGGCGCTCCGGGTCGTGGCCGCGCACGGTCGCCTCGATGTCCAGCGGCACCGCCGACATCGGCAGTACCCGGCCCTGGACGTTCAGCAGCCGGCCGACCCAGTCCAGGGCGGCCACCGGGTCACCGAGCTTCTCCCAGAGCGCGACGATCAGCAGGTTGCCGACCGCGTGGCCGCCGAGCTCGCCGGTGCCGGTGAAGCGCTGCTGGATCACCTCGGACCAGGTGCGCCCCCAGTCGTCGTCCCCGCACAGCGCGGCCAGCGCCTTGCGCAGGTCGCCGGGGGGCAGCACGCCCAGCTCGGTGCGGAGCCGGCCGCTGGAGCCGCCGTCGTCGGCGACGGTGACCACGGCGGTCAGGTCGCTGGTGAGCCGGCGCAGCGCGGAGAGCGAGGCGGACAGGCCCTGGCCGCCGCCGAGCGCGGTGATCCGGGGGGCCGGGTTGGCCCGGGCGGGGCTGCTGCGCGGCCGGCTCGGGACCGGCGGCCGGGCCGGGCCACCCGCCCGGTCGGCACTCCTGTTCTGCGGTTGCCGCCCGGGCACATATCCCGCCACACTCACCTCGCGTTCCTCGCCGCGGCCGCCGGCCCCGCCGGCGGCCCGGCTAGGAGGCGGCGGTCACTCCCGTCCCATGTCACGGTGGACGAGCACCGTCTCCACTCCGTCGGCGATGAGACGCTTGGTCAGGCGCTCGGACATCGCGACGCTGCGGTGCTTGCCACCGGTGCAGCCTACGGCAAGCGTCATGTAGCGCTTCCCCTCGCGGCGGTACCCCTCGGTGATGATGCGCAGGAGCTCGGCGTAGCCGTCCAGGAACTCGTTGGCACCGGGCTGCTGGAACACGTAGTCGGCGACGTCCGCGTCGGTGCCGGTGCGGGCGCGCAGCTCGGGCACCCAGTGCGGGTTGGGCAGGAAGCGGCAGTCCACCACCAGGTCGGCGTCGACCGGCAGGCCGTACTTGAAGCCGAAGGACATCACGGTGGCGCGCAGCTCGGGCTCGTCGTGGTCGGCGAACTGGGCGTCCAGCTTGGCGCGCAGCTGGTGCACGTTGAGGTTGGAGGTGTCGATCACCAGGTCGGCCTCGCCGCGCAGGTCGCGCAGCAGGTCGCGCTCCTGGGCGATGCCGTCGACGATCCGGCCGTCGGCCTGCAGCGGGTGCGGGCGGCGCACGCTCTCGAAGCGGCGGACCAGCGCGTCGTCGGAGGAGTCCAGGAAGACCACGCTAAGCCGGACGCCGCGCTTCTCCAACTCGTCGAGCGAGGTGAGCAGGTCGTCGAAGAACTGACGGCCCCGGACGTCCACGACCACGCCGATCCGGGCGACGTTGCCCTGGGAGCGGGCGCCCAGGTCGACCATGGTCGGGATCAGGGCCGGTGGCAGGTTGTCCACCACGAACCAGCCCAGGTCCTCCAGGCACTTCGCGGCGGTGGAGCGGCCGGCTCCGGACATGCCGGAGATGATCACCAGCTCCGGCGCGTTCTCGGCCACGTCTGACACGGTCACTTCGGTTCCCCGCTCTCGGTCTTTCTGCTGGGGAGAACGCGCACGGCGCGATCGCCCTTCCCCTGCCCGGACAGGCGGGCGGGGGCTGGGCGCGCCGTCTGACGGTCGGCGTCGACCGTCATGGCGTCTCCTGGGATGGTGCGGTCTGGGATGCTGCGACCACCGGCTCGGCGGCCGGTTCGGCCCCGTCCTCGATGATCTCGCCGGTAGCGGTGTTCACCGCTGGTGCGACGGGTGTACGGGAGGACAACGCCGCCGCAACAGTCTCCGCCGTGCGGCGTCCGATGCCGGGTACGGCGCAGAGTTCGTCGACGGTGGCGGCCCGGAGCCTCTTCAGCGAGCCGAAGTGCTTGAGCAGCGCCTGGCGGCGAGTCTCGCCGAGGCCCGGGACGGAGTCCAGTTCCCCGGCGGTGAGTCGCTTGGAACGCTTGCTGCGCTGGTAGGTGATCGCGAAGCGGTGGGCCTCGTCGCGGACCCGCTGGAGCAGGTAGAGGCCCTCGCTGGAGCGCGGCAGCACGACCGGGTCGTCCTCGCCGGGCAGCCAGACCTCCTCCAGCCGCTTGGCCAGGCCGCACAGCGCGACGTCGTCGATGCCGAGTTCGTCCAGGGCGCGCTTGGCGGCGGCGACCTGCGGCTGGCCGCCGTCGACGACCAGCAGTTGGGGCGGGTAGGCGAAGCGGCGCGGACGCCCCGTCTCCGGGTCGATCGGGCCGGCCGGGGCCCCGGTGCCGTCGGCGGCGGCGCCCGGGTCGTCGGCCTCGGGGACGACCCACTCGCCGGTCTGCTCGCGCTCCTGGAGGTAGCGGCGGAAGCGCCGGCCGATCACCTCGTGCATCGAGCGGACGTCGTCCTGGCCCTCGAAGCCCTTGATCTGGAAGCGCCGGTACTCGCTCTTGCGGGCCAGGCCGTCCTCGAAGACGACCATCGAGGCGACCACGTCCTCGCCCTGGAGGTGGGAGATGTCGAAGCACTCGATGCGCAGCGGCACCGAGTCCAGCTCCAGCGCGTCGGCGATCTCCTGCAGGGCGCGGCTGCGGGTGGTGAGGTCGGAGGCGCGCTTGGTCTTGTGCAGTGCCAGCGCCTGCTGGGCGTTGCGCTGCACGGTGGCCATCAGGTCCTTCTTGTCGCCGCGTTGCGGGACCCGCAGGTCGACCTGGCTGCCGCGCAGGCCGCTCAGCCAGTCCCGGACCGGGCCGGCCGGCTCGGGCAGCGCGGGGACGAGCACCTCGCGCGGGACGGACTCGTTGCGCTCGTCCGGGCCGCCGGCGGCGCCGTAGAGCTGCTGGAGGGCGTGCTCGACCAGGCCGGCGGTGTCGACGTCCTCGACCTTGTCGGTGACCCAGCCGCGCTGGCCGCGCACCCGGCCGCCGCGGACGTGGAAGATCTGGACGGCGGCCTCCAGCTCGTCCTCGGCGACGGCCAGCAGGTCGGCGTCGGTGGCGTCGGCGAGCACGATGGCGTTCTTCTCCATCGCGCGCTTGAGGGCGCCGATGTCGTCCCGCAGCCGGGCCGCCTTCTCGTACTCCATCTCCTCGGCGGCCTCCCGCATCTGCTCTTCCAGCCGGCGCAGGTAGTTGCCGGTGCGCCCGGCCATGAAGTCGCAGAAGTCCTCGGCCAGCGCCCGGTGTTCGTCCGGCGAGACCTTGCCGACGCAGGGCGCGGCGCACTTGCCGATGTAGCCGAGCAGGCAGGGCCGGCCGACCTGCCGGGCGCGCTTGAACACGCCGTTGGAGCAGGTGCGGACGGGGAAGACGCGTAGCAGCAGGTCGACCGTCTCGCGGATCGCCCAGGCGTGCCCGTACGGGCCGAAGTAGCGCACGCCCTTCTTGTGCGCCCCGCGCATCACCTGGACCCGCGGGTACTCCTCGTCGAGGGTGACGGCGAGTTCCGGATAGCTCTTGTCGTCGCGGTACTTGACGTTGAACCGCGGGTCGAACTCCTTGATCCAGGAATACTCCAGCTGGAGCGCCTCGACCTCGGTGGCCACCACCGTCCACTCCACCGAGGCGGCGGTGGTGACCATGGTCGCGGTGCGCGGGTGCAGGCCGGCCAGGTCCTGGAAGTAGGACGACAGGCGCGGCCGCAGGCTCTTGGCCTTGCCGACGTAGATGACCCGTCCGTGGGCGTCACGGAACTTGTAGACGCCCGGTGAGGTCGGGATCGCGCCCGGCGCCGGGCGGTAGGTGCTCGGGTCAGCCATGGGTCCACCGTACCGAGTGGGGCCGGGGCCGCGAAGGAGAGATCGACGGGGCGGAGATCAACGGGGCGGGGATCGACTGGGCGGAGATCAACTGCTTCAGCTCGGGGTCACCTTGAGGTTCCCGCCGTCGACCGTGACGGCGTAGGCGGGCAGCGGCCTGGGGGCCGGGCCGTCCTGGACGGCGCCGTCGGTGATGGCGAACCGGCTGCCGTGGCAGGGGCACTGGATCTGCTGGCTCTTCACCTGGTCGACGACGCAGCCGGCGTGGGTGCAGACGGCGCTGAAGGCCTTGTACTCCCCCGCGGTCGGCTGGGTCACGACGATCTTCTGGTTGCGAAAGACCTTGCCGCCGCCCTCCGGCACCGCCGAGGCCGGGCCGAGGTCCACCGGGCTCTTGGCCGCGCTGCCGGCGCCGGAGGAGCCCGAGGAGGAACCGCAGCCGGCGACCGCCACGGTGCCGCCGGCCGCCAGTACGGCGGCGGCGCCGCAGAGCACGGTGCGGCGGGAGGTGGCGGGGCTGGTCTCGGGGGCCTCTGACATCGGTGCGCTCCTGCGGTTCGGCTTCCTACGAGGGACCACGGAAGTCTATGCGGCACCCGCTCCGCCGCCCCGGGGGGCGGGGCGGCGGAGCGGGTCGCTTCTCCCTCTTCGCTACTTCTTCGCCGCGGCGGCGCGCTTGCGCGGCGCCTTCTTCACCGGGGCGACCGGGGCGTCCGCGAACTCGCCCGGAAGGATGTCCCGGAGGAACTTGCCGGTGTGGCTCTCCGGGACGGCGGCGATCTGCTCCGGGGTGCCCTCGGCGACCACCATGCCGCCGCCGGAACCGCCCTCGGGGCCCATGTCGACGACCCAGTCGGCGGTCTTGATCACATCGAGGTTGTGCTCGATGACGATCACCGTGTTGCCCTTCTCCACCAGCCCGCTGAGCACCTTGATCAGCTTGCTGATGTCCTCGAAGTGCAGGCCGGTGGTGGGCTCGTCCAACACGTAGACCGTCCGCCCGGTGGAGCGCTTCTGCAGCTCGGAGGCGAGCTTGACGCGCTGCGCCTCGCCGCCGGAGAGCGTCGGCGCGGACTGGCCGAGCCGGACGTAGCCGAGGCCGACGTCGTTGAGCGTCCTGAGGTGCCGGGCGATCGCCGGGACGGCCTCGAAGAAGGCCAGCGCCTCCTCGATCGGCATGTCCAGCACCTCGGAGATGGACTTGCCCTTGTAGTGGACCTCCAGCGTCTCCCGGTTGTACCGGGCGCCGTGGCAGACCTCGCACGGCACGTAGACGTCCGGCAGGAAGTTCATCTCGATCTTGATGGTGCCGTCGCCCGAGCAGTTCTCGCAGCGGCCGCCCTTGACGTTGAAGGAGAACCGGCCGGGCAGGTAGCCGCGGACCTTCGCCTCCTGGGTCTCCGCGAAGAGCCGGCGCACGTGGTCGAACACCCCGGTGTAGGTGGCCGGGTTGGAGCGCGGGGTGCGCCCGATCGGCGACTGGTCGACGTGCACCACCTTGTCCACCAGGTCGGTGCCGGTGATCCGGGTGTGCCGGCCGGGCACGCTGCGGGCGCCGTTCAGCTCCCGGGCGAGGTGGGTGTAGAGGATGTCGTTGACCAGCGTCGACTTGCCGGATCCGGAGACGCCGGTGATCGCGGTGAAGGTGCCGAGCGGGAAGCCGACCGTGACGTCCTTGAGGTTGTGCTCGCGGGCGCCGTGGACGGTCAGCTGGCGCTTCTTGTCCCGGTCGCGGCGGCCCGCCGGGATCGGGATGGACCGCTTGCCGGAGAGGTACTGGCCGGTCAGCGACTCCTTGTTGGACAGCAGCCCCTTCAACGAGCCGGAGTGCACCACCTTGCCGCCGTGCTCGCCGGCGCCCGGGCCGATGTCGACCACCCAGTCCGCCGTCTTGATGGTGTCCTCGTCGTGCTCGACCACGATCAGCGTGTTGCCGATGTCGCGCAGCCGCACCAGCGTCTCGATCAGCCGGTGGTTGTCCCGCTGGTGCAGGCCGATGGACGGCTCGTCCAGCACGTACAGCACGCCGACCAGGCCGGAGCCGATCTGGGTGGCCAGCCGGATGCGCTGGGCCTCGCCGCCGGACAGGGTGCCGGCCGCGCGGTTCAGCGAGAGGTAGTCCAGGCCGACGTCGACCAGGAAGCGCAGCCGCTCGTTGACCTCCTTCAGGACGCGCTCGGCGATCTGCTTGTCCCGGTCGTTCAGCTTCATCGCGCCCAGGAACTCGGCGCAGTCGCTGATCGACATCGCCGAGACGTCGGCGATCGACTTCTCCTCGACGGTGACCGCGAGCACCACCGGCTTGAGCCGGGTGCCCTCGCACGTCGGGCAGGGCACCTCGCGCATGTAGCCCTCGAAGCGCTCGCGGCTGCTGTCGCTCTCCGCCTCGGTGTGCCGGCGCTGGATGAACGGGACGGCGCCCTCGAAACCGGTGCTGTACGAGCGCTCGCGCCCGAAGCGGTTGCGGTAGCTGACCTGCACCTGGTGCTTGTGCCCGTACAGCAGCGCCTTCTTGGCGCGGGCCGGCAGCCCGGCCCACGGGATGTCGGTACGGAAGCCGAGCTCCCCGGCGAGCGCGTCGATCAGCCGCTGGAAGTACTCCTTGGCGTGGCCCGCCGACCACGGGTGGATCGCGCCCTCCTCCAGCGAGCGCTCGGGGTCCGGGACGACCAGCTCCGGGTCGACCTCCATCCGGTTGCCCAGGCCCGAGCAGTCCGGGCAGGCGCCGAACGGCGAGTTGAAGGAGAACGAGCGCGGCTCCAGTTCCTCGAACGACACGTCGTCGTACGGGCAGTAGAGGTGCTCGGAGTACATCCGCTCGCGCTCCGGGTCGTCCTCCGCGAGGTCGACGAAGTCGAGCACGACCATGCCGCCGGACAGCCGCAGGGCCGTCTCCACCGAGTCGGTGAGCCGCCGCTTGGCGCTCTCCTTGACGGTCAGGCGGTCGATGACCACCTCGACGGTGTGCTTCTCCTGCTTCTTGAGCTTCGGCGGCTCGGCGAGCTGGATCGTCTCGCCGTCCACCCGGGCGCGCGAGTAGCCCTTGGACTGGAGGTCGGCGAAGAGGTCGACGAACTCGCCCTTGCGCTCGCGCACCACCGGGCTGAGCACCTGGAACCGGGTGCCCTCGGCGAGCTCCAGCACCTTGTCGACGATCGCCTGCGGCGACTGCTTGGCGATCGGGCGACCGCAGTGCGGGCAGTGCGGCTTGCCGATCCGGGCGAACAGCAGGCGCAGGTAGTCGTAGACCTCGGTGATCGTGCCGACGGTCGAACGGGGGTTGCGGTTGGTGGACTTCTGATCGATCGAGACGGCCGGGGAGAGGCCTTCGATGAAGTCCACATCGGGCTTGTCCATCTGCCCGAGGAACTGGCGGGCGTAGGAGGACAGCGACTCGACGTAGCGGCGCTGGCCCTCGGCGAAGATCGTGTCGAAGGCGAGCGAGGACTTGCCGGAGCCGGAGAGGCCCGTGAAGACGATGAGGGAGTCGCGGGGCAGGTCGAGCGAGACGTTCTTGAGGTTGTGCTCGCGAGCACCGCGGACGATGAGGCGGTCGGCCACTGCTTCTGGCGCCTTTCTCCGGGGCGAGAGGACTTGCGGGGAGATGTGTGCTTCTTCCAGGATGCGGCAGCCAGCCTACTAGCTCAGACGTTCGAATATCGACCGTGTCCAGTGGAGTCCACCCGAACGAGTGAGAGCGCCTCTCGGACCCTCCGTACCCGGACCGAAAAAGGCCCTGCTCAGCGGTCGGATTCGGCGATAGCGTCAGCTGGTCAACGAGCGGAGCCCCCCGCGGGCAACGCGCCGTCTCCCACAGAAGGCCGATCCGATGACCGACCCGCAGACCGCCGCCGAGGCCGCCGCGCAGTACCTGGCCCTGGTCGAGGAGAGCACCCGGCACCTGCTGCACACCGTCGCCGAGCTGAAGCCCGAGGCCGTCGCCGAGCCCTCCGCCCTGCCCGGCTGGACCCGCGGTCACGTGCTGGCCCACCTCGCCCGCAACGCCGACTCCCTGGTCAACCTGCTGGACGGCGCCCGCACCGGCACCGACATCCCGCAGTACGCCAGCACCGAGGCCCGCGACCGGCAGATCGAGGAGGGCGCGCCCCGCCCGGTCGACGTCCAGCTCGCCGACCTGCGCGACTCCCGCGAGCGCTTCGCCGCGGCCGCCGCGCTGCTGCCCGCCGATGCCTGGACGGTCGAGGTCCGCCACCGCACCGGCTACGTCTTCCCCGCCCACGACCTCCCGTGGAAGCGCCTCGCCGAGGTCGAGTACCACCACGTCGACCTGGACGCCGGCCACACCCCCGCGCACTGGCCGGAGGTCTTCGCCGTCACCGAGTTCCACAAGATCGCCAACAAGCTGCACGGCGCCGCCCTGCCCGGCGTCGAGCTCGTCGCCGAGGACACCGGGGACATCGGCCTGATCGGCACCGGCGAGCCCGCCCTCACCGTCCGGGGCCCCCTCCGCTCCCTGCTCGCCTGGCTCTCCGGCCGCTCCGACGGCGCCGACCTCCGGGCCACCCCCGACACCGCCCTCCCCCAGCTTCCCCCGCTGGGCTGACGGCGCGAAGATGATCCTGAACCCCTTCACCGGACGAGGAGCGGACGGATGACGTACCACGGAGCGGTCAAGGTCGGCGGGCCGCCGGACGTGCGGGAGCTGGCGCACCTGATCATCACCAAGGTGGCCGTCGGCCCGTACGACAACAACGCCTACCTGCTGCGCTGCCGGGCCACCGACGAGCAGCTGCTGATCGACGCGGCCGCCGACGCCCCAGTGCTGCTGGAGACCATCGGCGACGAGCTGGCCACCGTGGTCACCACCCACCGGCATCACGACCACTGGGCCGCGCTCGCCGAGGTGGTCGCGGTGACGGGGGCTCGCACCGCCGCCGGCGCGCACGACGCCGAGGGCGTCGACGTGCCCACCGAGCTGCTGCTCGCGGACGGCGACAAGCTGCGGGTCGGCGACGTGGAACTCACCGTCCGGCACCTGGTCGGACACACCCCGGGCGCGATCGTGCTGGTCTACGACGACCCGCAGGGCCACCCGCACGTCTTCACCGGCGACTGCCTCTTCCCCGGTGGCGTCGGCAACACCTGGGGCGACCCGGAGGCCTTCCGCACGCTCTTGCGAGACGTCACCGAGAAGGTCTTCGACGTGCTGCCGGACGAGGCCTGGGTCTACCCCGGCCACGGCAACGACACCACCCTCGGCGCCGAGCGCCCGCACCTCGACGAGTGGCGCGAGCGCGGCTGGTGACCTCGGCCTCCGGGCACCGGGCACGACGAGGCCCCCGCGACCCCTTTCGGGTCGCGGGGGCCTCGGCCGTCACGCGGGGGTCAGGCGTCCAGCTTCTGGGCCTCGCGCTCGGCCCGCTCCTGCTTCTTCGAGGCGATCAGGCTGGTCACCGTGGTGACGGCCAGCACGACCACGATGACGCCCAGCGAGAGCGGGATGCCGATCTCCGGCACGTTCGCGCCCGCCTCGTGCGCCGCGTGCAGCACCAGCTTCACGCCGATGAAGCCGAGGATCACCGACAGGCCGTACGACAGGTGGACCAGCTTCTTCAGCAGGCCGCCGATCAGGAAGTACAGCTGGCGCAGGCCCATCAGGGCGAAGGCGTTGGCGGTGAAGACGATGTACGGGTCCTGGGTGAGGCCGAAGATCGCCGGGATGGAGTCCAGCGCGAACAGCACGTCCGTGGTGCCGATCGCCAGCATCACGATCAGCATCGGGGTCATCAGCCGGCGGCCGTTCTCCCGGATGAAGAGCTTGGTGCCGTGGTACGTGTCGGTGGACGGGAAGCGCCGCTCGATCGACTTGAGCAGGCGGTTCTCCTCGAACTCGTCCTCCTCCTCGCCCGCCCGGGCCTCCTTGATCAGCTTCCAGGCGGTCCAGATCAGGAAGGCGCCGAAGATGAAGAACACCCAGGAGAACTGGGTGACCAGCGCCGCGCCGCCGGCGATGAAGACCGCCCGCAGCACCAGCGCGATGATCACACCGAACATCAGCACGCGCTGCTGGTAGATCCTCGGCACCGCGAACTTGCCCATGATCAGGATGAAGACGAACAGGTTGTCGACACTGAGCGACTTCTCGGTGATGTAACCGGCGAAGAACTCACCGGCCGGCTGCGCGCCGGAGTGCCACCAGAGGAACCCGCCGAAGATCAGCGCCAGCACGATCCAGACCGCGGTCCAGATCCCGGCCTCCTTGACCGAGACCTCGTGCGGCTTGCGCCCTCCGATGAAGAAGTCCGCCACGATCAGTGCGATCAACACACCGATCGTGGTGACCCACATGGCTATGGAAACGTCCACTACTGCTCCTCCGGCAGGTAGGCGAGACAGTCATCGTCACTGCCGGAGGTCTCTTCCGCCCGTCGGGCCCGCTCTCGGGGCGTCCGCACGGACCAGCGCCCCGGGGCGCCGCTCGTGGGCGCCCGTGATGACGGGGACAACTGCAGGGGAATACTCCCCTCCGCTGCCATCGAGAGTAACAGGAAGCCCAAAGAAAGGTAAAGAAGGTAAAGAACCGTCAGAGGTACGGCTCGATCGCCGGCAGCAGGTCCTGGAAGGTCCGCCCCTTGGCCGGCGCGCCGATCGCCTGCATCTCCCAGCCGCCGGCCCCGTCACGGAACACCTTCGCCATGATCTGCCCGGTGTGCGACCCTCCCCCGGCCAGCTCGTACCGGGCCAGCTCCTCGCCCGTGGTCTCGTCCACCAGCCGGCAGTGGGCGCCCCGCACCTCCGCGAAGGTCTGCCCGGTGTACGAGCTCACCGTGAACACCACCTGGGTGATGTGCGCCGGCACGTGCAGCAGGTCCACCAGGATCGCCTCGTCGTCCTCCGTGCCCGAGCCGCCCTCCAGGTTGTCCCCGGTGTGCCGGACGGAACCGTCCGTGCTCTCCAGGTGCTGGAAGAACACCACGTCGGACGGGGTCTTCTCGGCGTACAGGAGCGCCGACGCGTCCAGGTCGATCGTCCTGGTGCGGCTGCCGAACAGGCCCCGCTTCGGCGCGGCCTGCCAGCCGAGCCCCATCCGGACCACGGTCAACGCGCCGCCCGGCCCCTTCTGGAGACTGACCCGCTGTCCCTTGGCAAGGTTCACCGACACGGCGTTGTCCTCTCTACCCGGCCACGCGGTCGCTCCCCGCGCGGCGCCACGGTGGAACACCCCGTGCCGTCCCCCGGCTGAGGCCCCCTGTTGCTGTCGCACCACCCCGTCCCGAGGTCGATGCCGCAGGCCAGCCTAGGGCCTGCGGCACCCCGCACCTCCCGGCGGTCGCCGCATTGTGGCAAGGCTGAGACACCGCCGGGCTTGACCGGTGTCACACCGGCCCGGCCCGGCGGCCGCCTCGACCCGCCTCAGACCCCCGTCGGCCCCTCGGCCCCCGCTCAGGCCACGCCGGCCTCCCTCATCTGGCGCAGCTCCCGCTTCAGCTCCTTCACCTCGTCGCGCAGCCGGGCCGCGACCTCGAACTGGAGGTCGGCGGCGGCCGCGTGCATCCGGTCCGTCATCGACTGGATCAGCTCCGCCAGCTCGGCGGCCGGCAGGCTCTCGCCCTGCTTGCGCTCCATGCCCAGGGCCGGCACCGGGGCCTTGCCCTTCCCGGCGGCCCCGCGGTAGCCGGTGGACAGCAGCTCGTCGGTGTCCACGTCCTCGCGGGCGAGGGTGTCCAGGATGTCGCCGATCTTCTTCCGCAGCGGCTGCGGATCGATCCCGTGCTTCTTGTTGTACGCCTGCTGCACGACCCGGCGGCGGTTGGTCTCGTCGATCGCCTTCTCCATCGACGGGGTGATCCGGTCCGCGTACATGTGCACCTGGCCCGAGACGTTTCGGGCGGCCCGCCCGATCGTCTGGATCAGCGAGGTGCCGGAGCGCAGGAAGCCCTCCTTGTCCGCGTCCAGGATCGCCACCAGCGACACCTCCGGCAGGTCCAGGCCCTCGCGCAGCAGGTTGATGCCGACCAGCACGTCGTACCTGCCCGCGCGCAGCTCGCGCAGCAGCTCCACCCGGCGCAGGGTGTCCACGTCGCTGTGCAGGTACCGGACCCGGATGTCCAGGCCGAGCATGTAGTCGGTGAGGTCCTCGGCCATCTTCTTGGTCAGCGTGGTCACCAGGACGCGCTCGTCCCGCTCCACCCGCTTGCGGACCTCGTGCACCAGGTCGTCGATCTGGCCCTCGGTCGGCTTGACGATCACCTCCGGGTCGATCAGACCGGTCGGGCGGATGATCTGCTCGACCTGGCCGTCGCCGCGGGACAGCTCGTACGGGCCGGGCGTCGCCGACAGGTACACCGTCTGGTCGATCCGCCCCAGGAACTCCTCCCACTTCAGCGGGCGGTTGTCCATCGCGGAGGGCAGCCGGAAGCCGTGCTCCACCAGGGTGCGCTTGCGCGAGGCGTCGCCCTCGTACATCGCGCCGATCTGCGGGACCGTGACGTGCGACTCGTCGATGACCAGGAGGAAGTCCTCCGGGAAGTAGTCGAGCAGGGTGTTCGGCGGGGAGCCGGGCTCGCGGCCGTCGAAGTGCATCGAGTAGTTCTCGACGCCCGAGCAGGTGCCGATCTGGCGCAGCATCTCGATGTCGTAGGTGGTGCGCATGCGCAGCCGCTGGGCCTCCAGCAGCTTGCCCTGCTTCTCCTGCCGGGCGAGCGTCTCCTCCAGCTCCTTCTCGATGCCGGTGATCGCCCGCTCCATGCGCTCCGGGCCGGCCACGTAGTGCGAGGCGGGGAAGACGTACACCGACTCGTCCTGGCTGATGATCTCGCCGGTGAGGGGGTGCAGGGTGTACAG
The DNA here is from genome assembly GCF_044741445.1 of Kitasatospora sp. NPDC088160. Lineage (NCBI taxonomy): Bacteria > Bacillati > Actinomycetota > Actinomycetes > Kitasatosporales > Streptomycetaceae > Kitasatospora > Kitasatospora sp. NPDC088160. The sequence continues at coordinate 180,313 of NZ_JBIUSS010000011.1, forward strand.
CGCCTCGATCTCGTCGCCGAACATCTCGATCCGGACGGCCAGCTCCTCGTAGACCGGGAAGATCTCGATGGTGTCGCCGCGGACCCGGAAGGTGCCCCGAGTGAACGCCACGTCGTTGCGGGCGTACTGGATGTCCACGAAACGGCGCAGCAGGACGTCCCGGTCGATCTCCTCGCCGACCTTGAGTGGGACCATCCGGTCCACGTACTCCTGCGGGGTGCCGAGGCCGTAGATGCAGGACACCGACGCGACCACGATCACGTCCCGCCTGGTCAGCAGCGAGTTGGTCGCCGAGTGCCGCAGCCGCTCGACCTCCTCGTTGATCGAGGAGTCCTTCTCGATGTAGGTGTCCGTCTGCGGGACGTACGCCTCGGGCTGGTAGTAGTCGTAGTACGAGACGAAGTACTCGACCGCGTTGTTCGGCAGCAGCTCGCGGAACTCGTTCGCCAGCTGGGCGGCCAGCGTCTTGTTCGGCGCCATCACCAGGGTGGGCCGCTGCAGCCGCTCGATCATCCAGGCCGTGGTGGCCGACTTCCCGGTACCGGTGGCACCGAGCAGGACGACGTCCTTCTCCCCGCCCTTGATCCGCCGCTCCAGCTCGGCGATCGCCGCCGGCTGGTCCCCGTTCGGCTGGAAGGGACTGACGACCTCGAAGGGCGCCACTGACCGCTCAATACTCGTGATGGGTCGCACGAGTCCACCGTACGACCCACCACCGACAAGCGGTGCGGCTCCCTCAGGCCGCGTGCCCCTCGAACCTCATGGCCGGCTCGCGGGCCGGGTCGATGCGGACGACCGAGTCGAAGTCGGCGGCGAGGCGTTCGATCAGCGGCAGGGCCGGATCGACGCCGCTCTCCTCGATGCTCTCGACCGTCGCCTCGTCCAGCCCGGACCGCTCCGCGAGTTCGGCGAGCGTCCAGCCGAGAGCGGAGCGGCGGGCGTACACGGCCTCGGCCGGCGCCATCCGCCGCCCGGCCGGCCGGTACTGCTCGCTCTCCCGATGCTCCGGCGGCACGACCCACCGCGTGTGACAACCGCTGCTCACCGCTGCTCCTCCCGGTCGTAGACGTCGTGGTCGGCAGCGGGCAGATGCTCGGCCTCACGCTCTGCTCCGCCGGGCCCTGTCCGGCTGATCTTGCCGGACAGGGCCCGGGAGCAGCGCCCGGCCGGGGCGGGGGTCACGGGCTCAGGTCTTCGCGCTGTCGCGGGCGAGGGCTACCAGCCGGGAGATGGCGCGGAGGTACTTCTTGCGGTAGCCGCCGCGGAGCATGTCGTCGGGGAAGACCTGGTCGAAGGGGAGGCCGGAGGCGGTGATGGGGAGCTCGCGGTCGTACATGCGGTCGGCGAGGACGACCAGGCGCAGGGCGGTGGACTGGTCGTCGACCTGGCGGACGCCGCGCAGGCAGACGGCGGTGACGTCGTCGAGCAGCGCGCCGTAGCGGCTGGGGTGGACGGCGGAGAGGTGGGCGAGGAGGGTGTCGAAGTCGTCCAGGGAGGCGCCGGGGGTCCGGGCGGCGACGGCGTCGACGGCCGCGTCGGGGTAGGGCGGCGGGGCGTCCGGGAGGCCGCGGTGGCGGTAGTCCTGGCCGTCGATCCGCATCGGGCGGAAGTGCGCGGACAGGCCCTGGATCTCGCGCAGGAAGTCGGCGGCGGCGAAGCGGCCCTCGCCGAGCTTCTCCGGCAGGGTGTTCGAGGTGGCGCAGAGCTTGACGCCGTTGTCGACGAGGCGGCCGAGCAGCGTGGAGACGAGGACGGTGTCGCCCGGGTCGTCGAGCTCGAACTCGTCGATGCACAGCAGCGTGTGCCCGGAGAGGGTCCGGACGGCCTGCTGGAAGCCGAGCGCACCGACCAGGTTGGTCAGCTCGACGAAGGTGCCGAAGGCCTTGGGGCCGGGGGCGGCGTGCCAGAGCGAGGCGAGCAGGTGGGTCTTGCCGACGCCGTAGCCGCCGTCGAGGTACACACCGGCCGGGCCGGTGGGCGCCGGGGCGGAGCGGCGGAACCAGCTGCGCTTGGGTGCGGAACCGTTTCCCCCGCCGAGGGTGGTGGCGAACTGCTCCAGGACCTGGACGGCCTCGTACTGGCTGGGCTGGTTCGGGTCCGGAATGTACGTCCCGAAGCTCACGTCGGAGAACCGGGGCGGCGGGACCATCTCGGCGACCAGCCGCTCGGCGGGCACGACGGGGCGGCGGTCGGCGAGCGCGATCGGGGAGCCGGCCGCGCTCGCGGCGGCTATGGACTCGGTCGCGGTGTCGGGGCGGGGGGCTGCTGGCACGTTAGTAGAGGGTACGCCTGGTCCCAGGCCCCTCGGGACGGCGGCCGGTGGAAGACTGAGGGCATGCAACAGTTGATCAGCCCGCTGGGCGAGCCGGTCGTGGACCCGGCCTCGCTGGAGTCGCTCGCCGCCGTCTACGCGTACCCCGACCAGGTGAATCGGGGGCGGCCCTGGCTGCGCGCCAACATGGTGGCCGGTCTGGACGGCGGGGCGAGGCTGGGGGGCCTCTCGGAGGGCCTGTCCGGGGACGCCGACAAGCGGATCTTCGGTGTGCTGCGCGCGCTGTCGGACGTGGTGCTGGTGGGCGCGGAGACGGTCCGCGCGGAGGGCTACCGGCCGGCCCGGGCCCGGGCCGAGTTCGCGGCGGCGCGGGCGGCGGCCGGGCAGGCCCCGGCTCCGGCGATCGCGATCGTGAGCCGCTCGCTGACCCTGGACCTGACCGCGCCGCTGCTCACCGCCCCGCTGGTCAGAACGGTGGTGATCACCACCGCGGACGCGCCCGAGGAGCGCCGCCGGGCGGTCGCCGAGGTGGCCGACCTGGTGCTCGCCGGGGAGGGGGCGGTGGACCTGCGGGCGGGCGTGTCGGCGCTGGCGGAGCGGGGCTGGACGCGGTTGCTGAGCGAGGGCGGCCCGCGGCTGCTGGGGCAGCTGGCGGCGGCGGGTCTGCTGGACGAGTTGTGCCTGTCGCTGGCTCCGTTGATCACGGGCGGCGACGCGCCGCGCATCATCCGCGATGCGGAAATGCCTGACGTGCAGCGGATGCGGCTGGTCTCATTGATCGAGCAGAAAGGATTCCTCTTCACCCGCTACATGCGTCCGCCGACCCCGTGACCGACGGGTCGTGATCCCGTTAATGCGATGCCGGGGCCCGGGGGCCGGCCACTGGAAGGGACTCACGTGTTCAAGACGGTACTGATGATCGAAAAGGCTCTCTCCGACGCGGACGTGGAACTCGTCACCACGCTCCACAGCGACGAGAAGGTCTCCTTCGTCGTCCTGATGCAGCCGCGCGGCAAGCAGGACGAGCTGCTGCGGGCGCTGGACGACGTGGCGCTCGGCCACCTCGACAAGGTGGTGCACGAGCACGACGAGTCCGAGTCCGGGCCAACCGTGGCCTCCGAGTCGCTCGAACACAGCCTGCGCCACCTGCGCGCGGCCGGGGCCGAGGCGGTCGGCGAGCTGGTCGAGGAGAAGCCACTGGACCGGCTGCGGGCGGCGGTCGAGGAGCACCGCGCGGACGAGGTGGTGGTGCTCACCTCACCGCACTTCGTCGAGGAGTTCTTCCACCGCGACTGGGCCTCCCAGGCCCGGCACAAGGTGGGGGTCCCGGTGCTGCGGCTGTTCGCCAGCGACTCCTAGGGATCCCGGCCGGTGGTGCAGAATCGTCCTTGCGGTCCGCCCGCGAGGACGATTCCCCATCCCGTCCGCCCGACCATTCCGCCCCCGCCCTACGGAGCCCCGCCTTGAACGACGCCGCGCACGACCTGCACGCCCCGCACTTCATCGGCATCGGCGGCGCCGGGATGTCCGGCCTGGCGAAGATCCTCGCGGTGCGCGGCGCCAGCGTCTCCGGCAGCGACTCCAAGGAGTCCGAGACCGTCCTCGCGCTGCGCGCCCTCGGCGCGACCGTGCACGTCGGCCACGCCGCCGAGCACGTGCCGGACGGCACCAGCAGCGTGGTGGTCTCCAGCGCGATCCGCGCCGACAACCCGGAGCTGGCCGCCGCCCACGAGCGCGGCATCCCGGTGGTGCACCGCTCCGACGCGCTGGCCGCCCTGATGGGCGGCCGCCGGGCGCTGGCGGTGGCCGGCACCCACGGCAAGACCACCACCACCAGCATGCTCGCCGTCGCCCTCGGCGAACTGGGCCTGGACCCGTCCTACGCGATCGGCGGCGACCTCGACACGCCCGGCTCCAACGCCCACCACGGCGCCGGCGAGATCTTCGTCGCCGAGGCCGACGAGAGCGACCGCAGCTTCCACAAGTACGCGCCCGAGGTGGCGATCGTGCTCAACGTGGAGCTGGACCACCACGCCAACTACGCCTCGATCGAGGAGATCTACGAGTCCTTCGAGACCTTCGTCGGCCGGATCACCCCCGGCGGCACCCTGGTGGTCTCCGCCGACCACGACGGCGCCCGCGAACTGACCGCCCGGGTGGCCGGCCGCGAGGGCCTCACCGTGGTGACCGTCGGCGCCGCCGAGGACGCCGACGTCCGGGTCCGCTCGGTGGTCGCCCGCGGCATGACCAGCGAGGTCACCGTCGAGCTGGACGGCGCCGAGCTGTCCTTCACCGTCTCGGTGCCCGGCCGGCACTACGCGCACAACGCGGTCGCCGCGCTGGCCGCCGGCGTCGCACTGGGCGTCCCGGCCGCCGACCTGGCCAAGGCCCTGGGCGCCTACACCGGCGTGCGGCGCCGCCTCCAGCTCAAGGGCGAGGCCGGCGGCGTCCAGGTGATCGACTCCTACGCCCACCACCCCACCGAGATGACCGCCGACCTGGAGGCGATCCGGGAGGGCCTGGAGGGCGAGGGCCGGGTGCTGGTGGTCTTCCAGCCGCACCTGTTCAGCCGCACCCAGCAGCTCGCCGAGGAGATGGGCCGGGCCCTGGCGCTGGCCGACGCCTCGGTGGTGCTGGACATCTACCCGGCCCGCGAGGACCCGATCCCCGGCGTGACCAGCGAGCTGATCATCGACGCCGCCCACCGGGCCGGCGCCGACGTCACCGCCGAGCACTCCTTCGCCGCCGCCCCCGCCGTGCTGGCCGGCCTGGCCCGCCCCGGCGACCTGCTGCTCACCATGGGTGCCGGCGACGTCACCAACCTGGGCCCCGCCATCCTGGAGGAGATCCGGGGAAGCGTGCAGCACCTCTCGAACGTTGCCTCCAACGTCTGACGTACCCCGACCGGGAGCCGTGATGAGCTACGAGATCGAGAAGACCGAGGCCGAGTGGCGGGACGAGCTGAGCCCCGAGGAGTACCACGTGCTCCGCGAGGCCGGCACCGAGCGCCCGTTCACCGGTGAGTACACCGACACCAAGACCGTCGGCGTCTACGGCTGCCGGGCCTGCGGCGCGGAGCTGTTCAGCTCCGAGACCAAGTTCGACAGCCACTGCGGCTGGCCGTCGTACTACGCGCCGCTGGCCGGGGACCGGGTCCAGTACATCGAGGACACCACGCTCGGCATGCGCCGGGTCGAGGTGCGCTGCGCCCGCTGCGGCGGGCACCTGGGCCACGTCTTCGAGGGCGAGGGCTACGGCACGCCGACCGACCAGCGGTACTGCATCAACAGCGTCTCGCTGACGCTGAAGCCGGCCGAGTAGGGCCGGCCGGTCGCGCCGCGAGGCCCGGGTTTCCGTACGGACGGACGCCCGGGCCCTCGTGCGTCCCGGGCCGCCGGGGCCCGGACCAGCAGGGTCCGGGCCGCCGAGGGGCGGGCCGCCGGGGCTCAGGCCGTCGGGGCTCAGGCCGTCGGGGCTCAGGCCGTCGGGGCTCAGGCCGTCGGGGCGAAGCGGACCGGGAGGTGGACCAGGGCCCGGTGGAACGGGCCGGGGCGCCAGAGCAGGTCCTCGGCCGGGGTGGCCAGCTCCAGGTCGCTGAGCCGGCTGGTCAGCTGCTCGATCGCGGTGATCGCGATCAGCAGCGCCGGGTCACGGGCCGGGCAGCCGTGCGGGCCGGCCGCCCAGGCCAGGTGGGCGCTCTCGCCGCTGCGCAGCTCGGTGCCGTCGGTGGGCGGCGCGGCCTGCGAGTTGGCGGCCGCGTAGGAGACCAGCACCAGCGTGCCGGCCGGGATCTCCCGGCCGTGGAAGGTGATGTCGTAGCGCGGGTAGTGGGCGGAGAGGTTGGCCAGCGGCGGCTCGTGCCAGAGCACCTCGTCGATCGCCTGGTAGGCGGTCATCGCGCCGCCGATGAGGGAGCCGGCGTAGCGGGCGTCGGTGAGCAGGCGCAGCAGGGCGTTGCCGATCAGGTTGGTGGTCGGCTCGTGCCCGGCGATCATGGTGAGGGTGATCTGCCGGATCACCTCGTCGTCCTCCAGCCCGGCCGGGTGGGTGACGAACCAGGAGGTGAGGTCGTGCCGGGGCCGCTCGCGCCGCTCGGCGACCATGGCGGTGACCACCGCGACGAGGTCCCCGTATGCGACGACGGCCTTCTCGGTGGACTCGATCATCCCGGCGATCCCGGCGACCAGCCGGGCGCTGTGCTCCTCCGGCACGCCGAACCAGGTGGTGAGGACGAAGGCCGGCAGCTGGCGGGCGTACTCGGCGATCAGGTCGGCGGTGCCGGCCGCCTCGAAGCGGTCGACCAGCTGGTGGGCGACCTCGGCGACCCGGCGCTGGAGCCGGTGCGGTTCGAGCAGGGCGAGGCCGTCGGTGATCACCGCGCGGTAGCGCGCGTGCACCTCGCCGTCGCTGAACAGGGCGGTCGGGCGGTAGCCGAGCACCGGCAGCAGCGGGTTGTCGGGGGCGACGGTGCGCTGCCAGGCGCGGGAGTCCTTGGAGAAGGTGTCGGTGTCGCGCAGCAGGTCCAGGGCGGCCTGGTAGTCAGTGACCAGCAGGGCCCCGACACCGGGCGCGATCTCCACCGGGGCGACCGCGCCGTAGCGGCGCAGCCGGTCGTAGACCAGCTGCGGGTCGGCGGCGAAGACCGGGCCGTAGATGGGGGTCGGGCGGGTGTCGGTGGTCACGGGCGCTCCTCGGCGGCGGAGGCGGCAGGGGCGGTCGCGGCCGGGACGGCGGGCTCGGTGACGTCCGCCGGGGTGGCGAGGTCGGCGGCGTCCGCGGGGGCGGCGGGCAGGCCGTCGAGGACGTGCTCGGCCAGCGCGATCAGCGCGTCCAGGCTGGCACCGCGCTCGCGGGCGTCGCAGAGCAGCAGCGGGGTGGTGGGGTGCAGGTCCAGGTGGGCGCGCAGCACCTCGATCGAGTGGACCGGCGCGTCCGGGAAGCAGTTGACGGCGACGGCGTAGGGCAGGCCCTGCTCCTCGACCATGTCCATGATCTCGAAGGAGTCGGCGAGCCGGCGGGTGTCGGCGAGCACCAGCGCGCCGAGGGCGCCGCGGGCGATGTCCTGCCAGAGCGGGAAGAAGCGGCGCTGGCCGGGGGTGCCGAACATGTAGAGCACGAGGTTGCCGGGCAGGGTCAGCCGGCCGAAGTCGACGGCGACCGTGGTGGTGGCCTTCTCGGGCAGGCCCGCCAGGTCGTCCACCGGCCGTCCGGTCTCGGTCATCGCCTCCTCGGTGTGCAGGGTGGCGATCTCGGAGAGGGTGCGGATGAGCGTCGTCTTGCCGACCCCGAACGGGCCGGCCACCACCAGCTTCATCAGCGTCTGGTCCCGGTCGGGCAGGTAGCCCACCCGGCTCGGCCGGTCGGCCGGGCTACCGGAGCGCACGGAGTCCAACGAGGAGCCTCTCGACGATGGAGCGGTCGGTCTGCTGGGCGCGCGGGATCGGCGCGCGGGCGCGCAGGCAGCCCGCCTCGACCAGATCGGCCGCGAGGAAGACGGTGGCGCTGACCGGCAGGCGCAGGTGCGCGGCGGCCTCCACCACGGTCAGCGCGCCGGGCCGCAGCAGTTCCCAGAGCCGCTGGTGTTCGGGTTCCAGCTCGCGGGGCGGTTCGACGCGGTCCGCGAACAGCACGGTGAGCCGGTCGAAGCCGGCGGTACCGGGGCGGCTGCGGCCGCCGGTGGCCAGGTAGGCGGGCACCATCCGCCTGCGGGGTACGGCGGTCATGATCGGACGGTGGTGTCCTGCTGCCGGGTCGGACTCGCGAGGGCACGGCCCAGGGCGGCGACCTGTACCTGCATCTGGTAGGCCACGTTGCCGAGTTGGGCCTCCGGGGAGGTGAACACGGCAAGCGAGGTGTTCTCCCCGGCCGGGACGACGACGGCGTAGCCGAGGTCGGACTCGACCACGGTCTGGGCCAGCCGGGGCCGTTCGGTGTCGGTGAAGGCGCTGGTGAACGCGCGGGCGGCGGCGTGCACGGTGGCGGTCATCGCGGCGACCCGCTCGGCGGAGGCGCGGTCGAGCCCGTCCGAGGCTCCCTCGACGAGGCCGTCACCGGTGGCGATGACCGCGTGCAGCACCCCCGGCAGCTCCAGCAGCGGGGTCAGCACCCACGAGATCTCGTCGGCGGTGGTCGGGCTGGGCGTGCTGGTCACTGCTCGGCTCCTTCGGGGGTCGGGGCGGTCGGGCGGACGGTGGTGCGGGCACCGGTGTCGCGGGCGGCCGCGGTCGGGCCGCTCCCGCCGGTCGCGCTGGTCCCGGCGGTCGCGCTGGACTCGCCGGTCGTGCTGGTCCCGCGGGCGGCCTGTGCCACGGCGGCGCGGCCGGAGTCGGTGCCCTCCTGGAGCGCCTGCCAGTGGGCGGCGGCGCGCTCGGGCGTCCGCTCGGGGGCCCGGGCGGGCGGCTCGGCCGGTGCGGCGGACGGCCCGGCGGCGGGCTCGGGGGCTCCGGGGCCGTCGGCGGTGACCGGTCGGCGGCGTCGCCGACTGGGCAGGCCGGTGCCGTCATCGACCGGGTCGGCGGGGCCGGCCGGTGCGTCGGGCACCGCGTGGATGGCGGGCGCGGGGTGCGGGCCCGGCTGGTTGTGCCGGTCGGCGAGCGGGGGCGGCCCGTCGCCCTCGTCGGCGTCGCGCATCGGCGGGACGGCCTGGACGGTGGGCGCGGGGGCCGGGCCTGCGCCGGCCCGCAGCGGCAGCGGGGTGAGCACCGACAGCGGCTGCTCGTCGTCGACGACGGTCACCAGCGCGGCCGGGATGCGCAGGATGGTGCGCATCCCGCCGTACGGCGAGGGCTCGATGTGGCAGGAGAAGCCGTACTGGCGGGCCAGTTTGCCGATCACCGCGAAGCCGGTCTTGGGCGGGTTGCCGAGTTCGGTGAGCAGGACGTCGGGCGGGCCGGCCAGCAGTCGGCGGGCCCGGCGCAGCTGGTCGTCGTCCATGCCGATGCCGCTGTCGTCGATGATCACCAGCGCGCCGCGGCCGCCCTGCTGGACGGTGACCGGGATGTCGGTCTCCGGGTGCGAGTAGGCGGAGGCGTTGGCGAGGAGTTCGGCGACGGTGATGGCCAGCGGCTCGGCGGCCCGGGCGACCACGGCGAGCCGCTGCTCGCGCAGGTGGTTGGCGACCTTGATCCGGGCGTAGCCGGGCACCCGGGAGAGCGCGCCGACCACCACTTCGGCGAGCGGCGAGTCGGTGCGGGCCAGGCCGGGCCAGGCTTCGCAGAGCACGGCGACGGTCTGGATCCGGCGCAGCGCGACCTCGTTGCGGAAGTCGACCTCCAGCAGCCGGGGGTCGTCGTTGTCGTGCTGGAGCTGCTGGACCAGGCTCTGGATCTGGTAGAGCAGGGTCTGGATCCGGGAGGTGGCGCCGCGCATGGCGGCGCGGGCGGCGGCGTCGACGCGTTCGCGCTCGTCGGTGAGGGCCGCGGAGGCGGCGTCCAGGACGGACTGCAGCGCCCGGACGGCCTCGGGGCCGACGGCCTGCCCGTCCAGCGGGCCGACCAGCGGGGCGTTGGCGTGGCTGAGCCGGACGGCGGTGGCGGCCACCCGTTCCTGGGCGAGGTGGCCGATCTCGGCGAGCACGGCGGCGGTGTGCTCCTCGGCGGCGGTGAGCCGCCGTTCCGCCTCCCCGGCCCGGGTGTTCGCGGCGGCGGCCCGCTGGTCGGTCTCCCGGGTGGCGTCCTCGGCGGTGCGGGCCCGGCTCTCGGCCTCCCGGGTGCGCTCCTCGGCGGCCCGGTAGCGGCTCTCGGCGTGGTGGGTCTCCTCGGTGGCGCGCCGGGCGGCGTCCTGCGCCTCGCGCAGTTGCTGCTCGGCGCGGGCCAGCCGGCCTTCGGCGGCGCGGGCGCGTTCCTCGCCGTGGCCGCGGGCGGTCTCGGCGGCGACCGCCCGGGTGAGGGCCCGGGCCCGGCCGCGGGCGAGCACGCCCGCCGTCGCGGCGGCGACCAGCGCCAGGGCGATCAGCGCAATCTGCGCGATCTGCGTCATCGAAGTCCTCGGAAGTCCTCTGGGGGTCCGGTTGGTCGGCTGCTGCCGGGGCCGGGGCCGGCGGTGGTCCGGCCCGGGCGCGGCGGGCGGTCGGTCCCGGGCGGTCAGTCCCGGGCGGTCAGTCCCGGGCGGCGGCGCGCGGGCGCGGGCTGCGGGCGGCGTCCTCGGCCAGTTCGCGGGCCACCTGGGCGACCTGGCCCATGGCCACCAGGACGTTCGGCACCTCGGTGCCGTCCAGGTGTCGGTACTCGGCGGCGACGGTGAGCACCAGCCGCTCGGGCAGGCCGAGTTCGGGGTGGCGCTGCTCGGCTATCACCCGCCGGGCGGCGTCCAGCGCGGGGATCCCGGCGGTGTGCAGGGCGTGCGCGCGCTCCCGGACGTACGTCAGGTAAGCGATGTGGTGGCGAACCCCGTCGCGGTCGAGCACAGGGCCGTGGCCGGGGACGAAGATCTCGGCGCCGGTGGCCAGGATCCGCTCACAGGCGGTGATCACGTTCTCCAGCGGGCCGGCCCAGTGCACCGGGTGGTCGCCGGGGTACTCGGGGGTCGAGCCGAAGATCACGTCGCCGGTGAAGACGGCGCGCTGGTACGGGAGGTGGACGATCAGGTCGCCGCCGGTGTGGGCGGCGGGCAGGCCGGTCACCTGCACCGGGTACTCCCCCACCCGCAGTTCCAGCTCGCCGGTGAAGACGGTGTCGGGGTGCACGGGGTCGGTGGCGGACCAGTCGAACCGTCCGAAGTGCTCCCTGAGGTAGCCGCCGAGCGGGGAGTCCGGGTCGCCGCCGACGACGAGGGCGTGCTGCTGCTGCGGGGTGGGCTCGTAGTGGATGTGCTCCAGCGCCTCACGGGTGGAGATCACCTCGGCGTCCGGGACGACTCCGGCGCCCCACAGGTGGTCGCCGTTGGCGTGGGTGACGATCACCCGGTCGACCTCGACCCCGGCCGGCAGCAGGCGGCGGCTGGCGGCGAGGAACTCCCCGGCCAGGGTGGGGTCGTAGGGGGTGTCGATCCAGAGCGCGGTCTTCGCCGAGGCCAGCAGCCCGCAGTTGGCCAGGCCCCAGCCCCGCTTCGGGGGGAGCCACACGTACAGGTCCTCGGCAATCGCGCTCACGTTCGCACGGTTGATCGTCATGTGCGCGATTATGCCCAAAGTGTGTCAGGGGCGGGGCAAAACCTGTACGGCTGCCAGGAGTTGCTGCCCCAGACTCTCCCGAGCTGTCCGGTTTCGCCCCTCGTGGTCGAGACCAATCGTCTCAACCGTCGGGACGACCCGTGGACACCTCGCCCCGGAATCCCGACGGGACGTCGGACCGGGGCGCGGGCAGGGTGCGGCAGACCTCGACCGTGACGTCGACGGTGTCCAGGCCTATGACCCGCCCCTCCACCGCGACGAATCCTTTCTCCCCCGAGCGGAAGAGCGCCGCCAGCGGGGAGTTGCGGCTCGCCGCGGTCAACGCCTCCACCGCCATCGCGGAGCCGAAGGCGAACACCCCGCAGAGCACGATGCAGGGCGCCTGCCGGGGCGTGCGGGTCACGAAGATGAAGCCGTGGTCGCGGATCAGCTCCCCGGCCGGGTTGTACAGCGCCTCGAAGGTCATTCCGCCCCACCGGGCGCGGGCCTCGTCCGGGTACTCGATGGCGAAATCCGGGAACACCGCGTCCAGCACGCCGCCGGAATAGGAGTTGACGCTCGGGCCCCCGATCGAGAACGTCGGCATCCGGGGATCCTGCGCGCCGGCCACCACCAGTTCGATCGTCGCCTTCCGGTTGACCTTCCGCAGCAGGTCGGTGAGCCCCGCTATCGCCCTGGCCTCGGCCATCGGCATGAACAGCACGTTCTTCGGCCCGCGGCTGGTCAGCTGGCAGCCGTCCGTGGTGAAGGCGAACTCCGCGACCTCGATGCTCGGCGTGATGATCTGCACCCGGCTGTACGGCGCCAGCAGCGCCCGCAGGAAGCCGTAGCGCAGGAACAGTCTGGTCCGGGCGAGGGAGCGGGCCGCGAGGAATCCGATCACGGCCGGAACCGATGCGATGAACACCTGGAGCAGGATCTCCATATCATCCCCACGGAGGAAGACTCGACCACGAACTGTGTGCCCTGGTTAAGTCCCCTCCGTGGCCGGAAATACCCCCCTCGCGACAATTCCCACCGTCAGGATCGCCGCACCCGGCGTCACTTCAAGCGCTTGATCCCCTTGCGTTCCCCCGCGCACCGCTCGTACCCCAGCCACGCGTTGATCGCGAGCATCGGCGCATTGGTCTCGTCGTTGGAGGTGTACGCGCGCCGGTAGCCCGCCGCGGCCGCCAGGCGCAGCGACTCCAGCTTGGCCAGCTTGCTCAGCCCTCGCCCGCGGAACTCCCGGCGGCAGGCGGTGAACGCGGACCAGTAGCGGTCCACCCCGTCGGTCTGCGCCATGCTGAACGCGGCCGGTTCGCCGTCCACCACGGCGACGACGGTCAGCGCCCGGTCCAGGTCCGGCCGGGCCCAGTCGCCCCGCAGCCAGTCCTCGTAGTCCAGGGCGTCCATCGGCACCTCGCCGGGCTCGTCCTGGATGGCGTCCGCCTCGACCAGGAACAGCGGGCGCGGGTCGGCCGCCCAGTCTCCGGCCGGGCGCAGCTCGACGCCGGCCGGCCGTACGGGCGCCTGCGGCAGCGGCAGCGCCAAGTCCCGTCCGCCGAACTGCGCCGCGCGCCCGAGCTCGTAGCCACGGGCGGCGGCGAAGGCCAGCGAGGCGGGCTCGTCGTCCAGCCAGGTGTGCAGCTCGCTCACTCCGTGCCCGGCCAGGTGCCGTTCGGCCGCGGCCAGCAGCGCGGTGGCCGCGCCGCGCCGCCGGAACTGCGGCAGCACGCTGCCGTTGGCGTACCCGACGCCGGTGGTCGTCGTCCCGAGCACCACCGCGCAGCGCACCGCGCCGACCACCCGGCCGTCCAGCTCGGCGACGAAGGTGCGGAAGTGCTCGCCCGGGCTCTGCCGGCCGTTAAGCCAGAGCAGGGCCTCGGAGGTCATCACCAGGTGCTCGCGCCCGGCCCGGTGGGCGGCGGCCACGGCCTCGGCGTCGTCGGGGCGGAAGTCACGGATCGTCAAAGAAGTCATGGGTTCCCACGCTAACCCCGACGCCCGTCCGGCGCCTTCGAATTTCCCCTCGCCGGTGCGCCTCACCTGCGGCAACGGCCCCGGCTCGGGACCAAAGTCCCTCACCCCCGCAGCGGCAAGCTCAAATAATGCTCTGAGAAGACCGGGCGGGGCTTGGCAGCCGTCCCACCCGGGGACATCCTCAGCACACGGCCGCGCGGTCCTGGCGACGAAGCCCGCACCACCCGGCGGCCTCCCCACCCGGCCCTCCGAAAGGGGGCGAACCGATGACCTCCCCTGCCCTGGACCTGCCCGGCTCCGCCACCCCGGCGCGGGACGGCGCGCCCCGCCTCGGCGTCGGCCTCGGCTGGCGCAGCGAGATCGACACCGTCGTCGAACGCCAACCCGGCCTGGACTGGGTCGAGGTGGTCGCCGAGAACATCTGCGCCGACCACCTGCCCGAGTCCCTGACCGTCCTGCGCGCCCGCGGCGTCACCGTCGTCCCGCACGGCGTGGCGCTCGGCCTCGGCGGCGCCGACCTGCCCGACCCCGCCCGGCTCGCCAAGCTCGCCGAGGCGGCACTCGCCCTCGACTCCCCGCTGGTCACCGAACACCTGGCGTTCGTCCGGGCCGGCGGCCTGGAGGCCGGCCACCTGCTGCCCGTCCCCCGCACCCGGGACTCGCTGCGGGTGATCGCCGAGAACGTCCGGATCGCCCAGGACCAGCTCCCGGTGCCGCTCGCCCTGGAGAACATCGCCGCCCAGCTGGCCTGGCCCGACGACGAGCTGACCGAGGGGCAGTTCCTCGCCGAACTGGTCGAGCGGACCGGCGTCCGGCTGCTGATCGACGTCGCCAACCTGCACACCAACCGGGTCAACCTCGGCATCGACCCGGCCGCCGAACTGGACCGCCTGCCGCTGGAGGCGCTCGCCTACGTCCACGTCGCCGGCGGCACCCTGGTCGACGGCGTCTGGCACGACACCCACGCCCACCCCGTCACCGAACCGGTGCTGGAGGTCCTGGCCGAACTCTGCGCACGGGTCGCACCACCCGGCGTCCTGCTGGAACGGGACGCCGACTTCCCGCCGCCCAGCGAGCTGGCCGGCGAACTGGACGCCGTCCGCCGGGTGCTGGAGGGGAGCACCCCGCGGACGGCCCCACCGGCCCCCCGCGCCGAGCCCCGGGGGACCGCGGCGGGCGCGTGCCCGAGCGGCACCCGCGCCCGGCTGGCGCGGCGCCAGGAGGACCTGCTCGCCGCCCTGGTGGCCGGCGGGCCCGTCCCGCCCGGCTTCGACCCGGACCAGGTCCGCGCCCAGTCCACCGGCCTGGCCACCAAACGGCGGGACACCGTCGCCAAGGTGGCCCCCGAACTGCCCCGCCTGCTCGGCCGGCCGTACGGGCCGCTGTTCCTCGACTACGCCCGCCGGCACCCGCAGACCGGCGGCTACCGCGCCGACGCCCGGGCCTTCGCCGCCTGGGCGCTCGCCGACGGCGGCCCGCTCGCCGCCGACCACCGCCGGTCCCTGGAGCAGTGGCTCCACCCGGCCGCCGAGCGGCCGCCCGGCGCGTTCGCCCGTCTGCGCCGAGCCCTGCGGCGCTGAGCACCCGCCTTCACCGCACACCTTCGGGGGGAACCCGCCCATGTGGCACAACACCTACTTCGTCATCCCCGCCGTCCTGCTGGTGGCGGCCTCGCTGTACGCGTCCCGGACCAAGCAGCGGGTCGGCCACGTCCCGCACGTCCAGGGCCTGCCGGGCCGCGGCCTGCCGCTGATGGACGCCGCCTTCCTGTCCGGCGGCCCCGGCCGGGTCTTCGACACCGCCCTGATCCGGATGCACCTCTCCGAGCGGGCCGTGATCAGCCGCGCCGGCCTGGTCACCCTCACCGGGCACAAGCCGTACGACGCCGTCGACCAGGCCGTCCTGGACGCCGTCGGCCGGGGAGGCAGCCGTGAACTCGCCCCGCTGCGCCGCGCCGTGATGCGCTCCGCCGCCGTGCAGGAGATCGGCGACCGGCTCGCCGACCGCGGCCTGATGCGCCACCCCGAGCGGCTGCGGCGGGCCCGCACCGCCCGGCGGCTGCTCTGGCTCGCGCTGCTCGGCGTCGCCGTCTCGACCGTCCTCTCCCACGTGCTGGACGAGGGCGGCGCCGGCTCCGACCGCCCCGCGCTGTGGATCCCGGTGGTGCTCCTGGTCTTCGGCGGGATCAGCCTGCTCGTCACCTGGCCGGCCAAGGGCCGGATCACCCCGGCCGGGCGGCGCCAGCTCTCCCTGATGAAGGTCGGCACGCCGTGGACGCCGAGCGCCGGCCTGTCGCCGAAGGCGACCGGCGGCGTGCTGCTGGGCGCCCTCGCGCTCGGCGGGCTGGCCGCCGCCGGGCTGGAGGACGACGAGCTGCGGTCCGCGATGCTGGCCGCGTCCGCCCAGGACGAGGTGATGAAGTCGGCCGCCGCGAGCTCCTACGCCGCCTCCTCCTCGACGGGCTCCTCCACCAGCTCTCCCCCCAGCTCGTGCAGCTCGTCCGGGTCCTCCTGCGGGGGCTCCACGGCCTGGTGCGGCTCCTCCCACTCCGGCTCCTCCGGCTGCGGGGGAAGCGGCAGCAGCTGCGGATCCTCGTCCTCCAGCTGCGGCTCCGGCTCCAGCAGTTGCGGCTCCTCCTCGTCGAGCTGCGGGTCGTCCTCCTCCAGTTGCGGGTCGTCCTCGTCGAGCTGCGGTGGTGGCGGCGGCTGCGGCTCCTGACGTCACAGTTCGGTATCGCGGTCCGGGAAGCCGTTCCCCGCGCCATCGGCCCAGGCATACAACAAGCCCATGTGGTTGCTGTTCCTGATACCGGCGTGCGTCGCGGCGGTCCTCTCGTGTCTCCGGCTCGTCCGGACGACCGCCACCGCCGACGCCCTGGCCGAGGCGGACGGCCTGCGCCCGCCCGAGGCCGTCGGGATCGGGCTGTACGAGACGGCCTACCTGGCCGGCGGCCCGGACCGGGTGGTCGAACTCGCCCTCGTCCTGATGGCCGGCCGGGGCCGGCTGCACCTGGCGCACACCGGCTGGACCACGGTGGTCGACCCCCGGGGCCGCAGCCGCCTGGAGCGCGCGGTCATCGTCACCGTCGGCCCCGACGGCCAGTGCCGCACCGACGGGCTGCGCCGGGCGATGGCCGAGCACCCGACCGTCCTGGAGATCGGCGCCCGGCTCTCGCTGGCCGGCCTGGCCACCCCGGCCCTGGTCCAGCGCAGCACCGTCCTGGTGGTCCGGCAGGTGCGGCACGCACTGCTGCTGACGCTCCTCCTGCTGGCCGCCGCGCTGACCCTCACCGGCTTCACCGGCGGTGACACCGTCGCCCCGCTCGCCTGGTTCTCGCTGCCGCTGGTGCTCACCTCGGGCACCCTGCTGATGGCCCGGGTCGACGTCTACCCCTACACCCGCTGGGCGTCCCCGGTCGGCCAGG
The DNA here is from genome assembly GCF_044741445.1 of Kitasatospora sp. NPDC088160. NCBI lineage: Bacteria > Bacillati > Actinomycetota > Actinomycetes > Kitasatosporales > Streptomycetaceae > Kitasatospora > Kitasatospora sp. NPDC088160. The sequence continues at coordinate 197,080 of NZ_JBIUSS010000011.1, forward strand.
AGGTGCTGCGCGAGGTCCGCCCGGCCCGCCAGCACGGCCTCGCGGACGACGAGGAGCGCGAACTGCTCACCGCCGTCGCCATGAACGGCCCCGCCGTCCTCCCCGACCCCCGCCTGCGCGCCGCCCTCCGCCCCCACCGGACGTGACACGCAAACGGGGCCCGCCGAAGCGGACCCCGTTCACCGATCCCGCGGAACTCAGGCCAGGCCGTTGAGCAGCTCGCTGACCGGCTTGCGGCGGCCGGTGAAGAACGGCACCTCCTCGCGGACGTGCAGCCGGGCCCGGGAGGGGCGCAGGTCGCGCATCAGGTCGACGATGCGGTGCAGCTCGTCCGCCTCGAAGGCGAGCAGCCACTCGTAGTCGCCGAGCGCGAACGAGGCCACCGTGTTGGCCCGCACGTCCGGGTAGCCGCGGGCCATCTGGCCGTGCTCGGCGAGCATCGCGCGCCGCTCGGCGTCCGGCAGCAGGTACCACTCGTAGGAGCGGACGAACGGGTACACGCAGACGTAGTCGCGCGCGCGCTCGTCGGCGAGGAACGCCGGGATGTGCGACTTGTTGAACTCGGCGGGGCGGTGCAGCGCCATGTTGGACCAGACCGGCTCCAGCTGACGGCCCAGACCGGTGCGGCGGAAGCGGTTGTACGCCTCCTGCAGGTCGTCCGAGTCCTCGGCGTGCCACCAGACCATGAGGTCGGCGTCCGCGCGCAGACCGGACACGTCGTACGTGCCGCGCACCGTCACGTCCTTCGCGGCCAGCTGGGCGAACAGCTCGTCCACCTCGGCGGCCAGCGCCGTCCGGTCCTCGGGCAGCGTGCCCTTGAGCTTGAACACCGACCACATGGTGTAGCGGATGACCTGGTTCAGGTCGCGCGCCTTCTTCTTCTCGGGCTGCTGCTCCGGCTGCCGCTCAACGGTCTCAGTCATGCGCCCATTGTCCTCTCCGTGGAACCTTCCCCGGTTGCCGGGGTCAACAGTTTGTCGAGGGCGGCCACCGCGGCGGCCGCCGAGCCGATGCAGGCCGGAATGCCGACCCCGTCGTACGCGGCGCCGCACAGCGCCAGTCCCCCCACCCCGGCCGCCGCCGCCCGGACCCGGGCCACCCGGTCCAGGTGGCCCACCGGGTACTGCGGCAGGCCCGCCCGGAAGCGCGAGACGGCGGTGTCGTACGGCCGGGCGGTCAGGCCGATCGCCTCCCGGAGGTCCGCCAGCGACCGTGCCACCAGTTCCTCGTCCGGCAGCTCCAGTGCCTCCTCCTCGCGGTAGCGGCCCAGCGAGGTGCGCAGCAGGAACGCGTCCGGGGCGGAACGCCCCAGCCAGCCCCACTTGTTGGAGGAGAAGGTCGACGCCTTGATCCGCCGCCCGTCCACCGGCGGCACCAGGAACCCGCTGCCGGCCGGCAGCTCCGCCAGGTCGGCCCGGCGGAACGCCAGGGTCACCAGCGCCATGCCCGCGTACTCGACGGCGTCCAGCTCGGCGGCCGCCGCCGACGCGTCCGCGCGCAGCAGCCGGGCCGCGGCCGGCGCCGGGACGGCCAGCACCACGGCGTCCGCGTGCAGCACCTCGCCGTCGCCGGTCACCACCCGCCAGCCCCCGGGGGTGCGGTGCAGCCCGTCCACCGGCGCACCGGTGCGCAGGTCCACGCCCGCCTTCCGGCAGGCGGTGGCGACGGCCTCCGGCAGGGTGCCGAGCCCGCCGCGCAGGCCCTGGAACACCGGGGTGCCGACCACCTTCGGCCGCGAGGCCAGCTCGTACACCCCGTCGACCAGCGAGCCGCCGCCCCGCGCGATCGCCAGCAGCTGCGGCACGGCGGCGCGCAGCGAGATCTCCTCGGCCCGCCCGGCGTAGACGCCGCCCAGCAGCGGCTCGACCAGCCGGTCCACCACCTCCTGGCCCAGCCGGTCGGCGACGTAGCGGCCGATCGCCACGTCGTCCCCGACCTCGGTGGCGCCCTCGTGCCGGGCCCGCTCCAGCCCCTCGGCGGTGAGCACTCCGGAGGCCGCCAGCGCGTCCAGATCGCCCGGGACGCCCATCACCTGCCCGCCCGGCAGCGGGCGCAGTGCGCCCCGCGTCCAGATCGAGGCCTTCGCGGTGGTCGGCGGCTCCAACTCCTCGCCCAGCCCGACCGCCCGTGCCAGCTCCACCGCCTCCGGCCGCCGCGCGAGCATCGACTCGGCCCCCAGGTCCACCCGGACCCCGCCGACCTCGCCGCCCCGCAGCTTCCCGCCGACCCGCTCAGACGCCTCCAGCAGCGTCACCCGCGCCCGCACCGGCCCCCCGGCGGCCCCGCTCAGAAAGGCGGCCGCAGCCAGCCCCGCGATCCCACCACCGACGACGACGACCTGTGCATCCGACATGCCTCGCAGTCTCGCAGGTCTTTACACCGGGCCCTCAATCCGCCAGCGCGTTCAGGTCGATCATGATCGGGAACGGCACCGGGCGCTCCAACGACTCCCGGAAGATCCCGGCGGGCACGTACGCCGAGGTCGCCTGGTCCAGCTCGTAGACGTGTACGGCTGGCCGACCGCCCTCTTCCTCCTCGACGATCCAGTAGTGCGGGATCCCTGCCTCGGCATACTTGCGGACCTTGACGAAACGGTCACGGTCTACGGACTCAGGCGAGACGACCTCGATGACGAGCAGGACTTCATCAGGAGTGAACTGCGTGCGCTTTCTCTCGAAATTGGCCTTGACGACGAGAACGTCCGGCTCGGGACGGTTCCGCCTGTCGAGCTTGATCGACATCTCCCGCCCGACCCTGGCCCCTTCCGGGACCTGGGGAATCAGCGCCATCTTCAGGTTGTCGACAACTTCACCGTGCCACCAGCGCTGCGGAGACATCACGAAGACCAGTGCCCCATCGATCAGTTCGGTGTGGCGCGGCGCCTGCGGCAGGTGGTCGAGGTCATCGGCAAACCAGCCCTCGTCTCTGGGCGCGTACATCCAGTCCGGCAGCTCGCTCATGCTCCCAAGATAGCGAGTTCCGAGGCCCTGCGAGCCGCTGCCTAGGCTGTGTGCTATGGAACCGATCGTGGTGAGTGCGTGTCTGGCCGGGGTGCCGTGCCGGTACGACGGGCGGGCGAAGACCTCGCCGGACGTGGTGGGGCTGGTCGAGGCGGGGCGGGCGGTGGTGGTGTGCCCGGAGGGGGCCGGCGGGCTGCCGACCCCGCGCCCTGCGGCGGAGATCGTCGGCGGGGACGGGGCGGACGTGCTGGACGGGCGGGCCCGGGTGGTGGACGCGACGGGCGCGGACTGTACGGCGGAGTTCGTGGCCGGGGCCCGGGCGGCGCTGGCGGCGGCCGACGCCGCGGGGGCGCGGCGGGCGGTGCTGATGGCGCGCAGCCCGTCCTGCGGCTGCGGGCGGGTGTACGACGGGACGTTCACCGGGGAGCTGCGCCCCGGGGACGGGGTGACGGCGGCGCTGCTGCGGCGGGCGGGCATCGAGGTTGTCCGGTCCGCTGCCGAGCTGTGATCGAGTCGCGACCTTCCGGCGGGGTCCGCTCGGGGCGTTCCTTCGTCCAATGGGCAGATCTCACAGCGGACTTGGGGAGGGCTTCGGAATGGGGAGACGGGCAGGGGCGGGGGCGCTGGCGGTAGCGACCGCGGGCGTGCTGCTGGTCGGGGCGTGCAGCGCCGGCGGTGCGGGCCGGGCGGGGGAGGCGGCGAAGGCGGACGCCGTCGCCCCGGCGGCACCGGCGGCACCGGCGGCACCGGCGGCCGCGCCGAGCGTCGCCGGGACGGCTCCGGCGGCGGGGGCGAGTGCCCAGCCGGTCGCGGACAACCGGCTGATCGCGTACACCGCGCAGTTGACGCTGCGGACCGGGGACGTCGCCCAGGTGCTGGCGAAGGCCCGGGAGTTGACGGCGGCCGCGGGTGGCTACGTCGGCGCCGAGTCGGTCTCCGGCGCGGTGGAGGGCGGGCCGGGGAGCACGGCGGGGGGCGAGGCGGGCGGCCAGCTGACGCTGAGGATCCCCTCCGCCGCCTACCAGCAGACGCTGGACCAGCTGGCCGCGCTGGGCCAGGTGGTGTCCCGCAGGAGCCAGGCGGACGATCTGACCCAGCAGGTCGCGGACGTGGCGAGCCGGGTGCAGACCCAGCAGGCGAGCGTGGAGCGGGTGCGGGCGCTGATGGGGCAGGCGAAGTCGCTGAGCGAGGTGACCACGCTGGAGGCCGAGTTGAGCCGCCGGGAGGCCGACCTGGAGTCGCTCCAGAAGCAGCAGAAGGAGCTGGCCGGCAAGACCTCGCTCTCGACCGTCACGCTGGACGTGCGCCGTGCGGCCGCCTCGCCGACGCCCACCCCGGCACCGCCCAAGGGCGGCGGCGAGGGCTTCGGGGCGTCGGTCGGCTCCGCGCTGGGCGGCGGCTGGCACGTGCTGGTGGCGATCGTGCGCGCCCTGGCGGTGGGGCTCGCGGCGGTGGCGCCGTTCCTGCTGGTGCTGGGCGTCCCGGCGGCGCTGGTGTACCGGCTGCGGCGCCGACGCCGCCCGGCGGCCGCGCTGCCCCCGGAGTCCGGACCGCGGGAAGGGCCCGCGGAGGACTGAGCGACGACTGAGCGAGGACTGAAACACGGCGTGCCCCCTCCCGGTCGGGAGGGGGCACGCCGCCGGGGTCAGCGGGCGCTGGCCTCGTGGACGAAGGCGACGAGGCGGGAGAGGGCGTCCGGGTCCATGGACGGCAGGACGCCGTGGCCGAGGTTGAAGATGTGGCCGCTGGTGCCGAGGGCCTGGGCGGCGTGCAGCACCTCGCGGGCCTTGGTCTCGACGACCTTGGTGGGGGCGAACAGCACGGCCGGGTCGAGGTTGCCCTGGAGGCCCTTGCCGGGGCCGACGCGCTCGGCCGCGACGTTCAGCGGCACCCGCCAGTCGACGCCGACGATGTCCGCGCCGGCCTGGCCCATCAGGCCGAGGAGTTCGCCGGTGCCGACGCCGAAGTGGATCCGCGGCACGCCGTAGGAGGCGACGGCGTCGAAGACCTTGGTGCTGGACGGCATGACCGAGCGGCGGTAGTCGTCGGGGGCGAGCGAGCCGACCCAGGAGTCGAAGAGCTGGACGGCCGAGGCGCCGGCCTCGATCTGCACCTTCAGGAAGGTGGAGGTGATGTCGGCGAGCCGGTCGACCAGGGCGGCCCACAGCTCGGGCTGGCCGTACATCATGGCCTTGGTGTGCTCGTGGTTCTTGGACGGGCCGCCCTCGACCAGGTAGCTGGCCAGCGTGTAGGGGGCGCCGGCGAAGCCGATCAGCGGGGTCTCGCCGAGTTCGTCCACCAGCAGGCCGACGGCCTCGGTGATGTAGGGGACGTCGTCGGGCTCCAGCGGGCGCAGCCGCTTGAGGTCCTCGGCGGTGCGGATCGGGTCCGCGATGACCGGGCCGACGTTGGGCTTGATCTCGACGTCGATGCCGACGGCCTTGAGCGGCACCACGATGTCGCTGAAGAAGATCGCCGCGTCCACCTTGTGCCGGCGGACCGGCTGGAGGGTGATCTCCTTGACCAGCTCGGGCCGCATGCAGGACTCCAGCATGGGGATGCCCTCGCGGACCTTCAGGTACTCGGGCAGCGAGCGGCCGGCCTGGCGCATGAACCACACCGGGGTGTGCGGCACGGGCTCGTGCCGGCAGGCGCGCAGGAACGCGGAGTCGTGCGCGGCGCCGCGGCGCGCGGGGGTGGGCCTGCCATCGGGGGTGGCCGCCGTGGTGTCTGCCGTAGTCTCGCTCACGGTCCAAATCTTCGCATGCGCCTCGGGGCGCTCTTCCCGGCCGGTCTCGTCGGTTCCTCCAAGATCTGGCCGGGTTTGCCGTTCCGGCACGCCGCTCGGACGGAAGTTGCGGCCTTAACCGCGGTTTTCGACCTAGTCTTCGGGTCATGGCAGCGGTCGGCGGGCACCCCGCGCAGGGTGGCGGAGCAGGTGGCGGAACAGGTCGGGAGGGGGCTCCGAGCGAGTTCCGGGCCGCCGTGGAGGCCCTCGACGGAGCACGTCTGCGGCCCGAGATCCAGCTCTCCCCCGCGCCGGCCCCGCGCCGGCTGGCCCCGTACGCGTTCGCGGTGACCGCCTCGGTGGAGGTGGACGGCGAGGAGCTGGCGGACGGCCGGCTGGTGCTGCTGTACGACCCGGCCGGGCAGGAGGCCTGGAACGGGGAGTTCCGGGTGGTGACGATGACCCGGGCGGAGCTGGAGCCGGAGATGGCCGGCGACCCGATGCTCTCGGAGGTCGGCTGGGCCTGGCTGCTGGACTCGCTGCAGGCGCACGGGGCCGGGTACGCGGAGCCGTCCGGCACGGTGAGCCACTGCGCCTCGCAGTACTTCGGCGGGCTGGCGGACCGCCCGTCCTCGACCGAGATCGAGATCCGGGCCTCCTGGACGCCGGCCGACGGCCGGTTCGAGCGGCACCTGGCGGCCTGGGGGGACCTGCTGTGCATCAGCGCCGGCCTGCCGCCGGCCGCGCCGGCCCCGCAGGCGCCGGCCGATGTGCCGTCACTCGGTGGGGTGGTCCCGATGCCCGCGCGGCGGCGTCCTCGTTCGCACTGAGGAGTGGCGCACCGGGCCGGGCGGTCCCGACCGCCCCGATGCCACCCCCAGGGCTGACGGAGTGTGACTTCGAACCCGCTCTGGGTCAATTAACCGGTTGAAACCGACCGATCAGCACCAGATCTGATCGATTTTGTGCGAATTCAGGACGGGTCGTATCACTCATATGCGCGATTTGTCCGTATTGTTACTCACTAGATCGTGATCTTTCGCTAAAGCCGGGCACGGTAGCTGCCGAAGCAGACTGTGACCCTTTCCGAACGCGGAACACTCCGACCGCCCCCTCGGGGTTCCGTCCGCCACTCCCCGCAGGAGGCCTGGTGTCGGTCCTTCTTGAGCACCCCGCAAACGTGGTCGCCTACCGGCCGACCAAGCCCACCGCCATGGTGGTCATCGCCGATCCCCGTGTCCGAAACACCGTCACCCGCCACCTGTGGGCGCTCGGCGTCCGGGACGTGATCGAGGTGTCCTCGATCGCCGAGGCCCGCCCCCGGGTCTCCACTCCGCGCGACATCTGCGTCGCCGACGTACACCTGCCGGACGGCTCCGGCCTGACCATCCTGGCCGAGACCCGCGCCGCGGGCTGGCCCAACGGCCTGGCCCTGTCCGCCGCCGACGACATCGGCGCCGTCCGCAGCGCGCTGGCCGGCGGCGTCAAGGGATACGTCGTCACGGGCACCCGCACCAACGTGGCGATGCCCGGCCGCCCGGGTCTGCCGCTCGGCGCCGCCGGGCTGGCCGGGCGGATGCGCCGCCCCGGCATGCCGGGCATGCCGGGCGCCGTGGGTGCGCCGGGCGCCCACGGAACCCACGGAGCCCCCGGTGCGCCCGGTGCGCCGGGCACACAGCAGTCCGCCTACCGCGAGCTGTCGGGCCGTGAGGTCGAGGTGCTGCGGCTGGTCGCCGAAGGACAGTCGAACAAGGCGATCGGGGTGGCGATGGGCCTGTCCGCGCTCACCGTCAAGAGCCACCTCGCCCGGATCGCCCGCAAGCTGGGCACCGGCGACCGCGCCGGGATGGTCGCGGTCGCGCTGCGCACCGGCATCATCCACTGAGTCCTCGGACGGACCCGCCACGGCGGTCGAGGAGGAACGTTTCCTCCTCGGCCGCCGTAGCCGTGCCCCTCGGCCACCGCCCGGGCCCCGTGGCATAGTCACGGACCCGGTCTGACCAGTCCGACAACACTCCCGGCCGCGAGGACCGTCGTACCCTTGGTGGGTGACCGACGCCGTAGCAGCCATCCCAGAAGAAGCAGCCCCGGTCCCGCTCCTCGAACCGAAGGAGGGGATCCCGCCCGTCGTGGCGGACGAGCAGGCGCTGGCCGCCACCGTCGCCGCCTTCGCCGGGGGCACCGGACCGGTCGCCGTCGACGCCGAGCGGGCCTCCGGCTACCGCTACGGGCAGCGCGCGTACCTCATTCAGCTGCGCCGTGCGGGCGCCGGCAGTGCGCTGATCGACCCGATCGCCTGCCCCGACCTCAGCGGCCTGGGCGACGCCCTCGCCGACACCGAATGGGTGGTGCACGCGGCCACCCAGGACCTGCCCTGCCTGGCCGAGGTCGGCATGAGACCCCGGCAGCTGTTCGACACCGAGCTGGCCGGGCGGATCGCCGGCTTCGCCCGGGTCGGCCTCGGGCCGATGACCGAGAGCGTGCTCGGGCTGAGCCTGGCCAAGGAGCACTCCGCGGTCGACTGGTCCACCCGCCCGCTGCCCGAGCCGTGGCTGCGCTACGCCGCTCTGGACGTCGAGGTGCTGGTCGAGCTGCGCGACGCACTCGAACAGGAGCTGGACGCCCAGGGCAAGCTCGGCTGGGCCCTGGAGGAGTTCGCGGCGATCGCCGCCGCACCGCGCCCGGCTCCGCGCACCGACCCGTGGCGCCGCACCTCGCAGCTGCACAAGGTCCGCCGGCGCCGCCAGCTGGCCGTGGTGCGCGAGCTGTGGCTGGCCCGGGACCGGCTGGCGCAGGAGCGCGACGTCTCGCCGGGCCGGGTGCTCTCGGACGCCGCGATCGTCAACGCCGCACTGGCCATGCCGCTGAACATCGCCGCGCTGCAGGGCGTCCAGGGCTTCGGGCCGCGGGTGCACCGGCGCCAGCTGGAGCAGTGGCTGGCGGCCGTCCAGCGGGGCCGGGAGGTCCCGGAGAACCAGCTGCCGCCGGCCTCCGCGCCGCACGACGGGCCGCCGCCGCCGCGGGCCTGGGCCGAGAAGGACCCGGTGGCCGCCGCCCGGCTGTCCGGGGCGCGCGCCGCGGTCGCGGACCTCGCCGAGCGGCACAACCTGCCGGCCGAGAACCTGATCACCCCGGACCTGGTGCGCCGGGTCTCCTGGGAGCCGCCGGCCGATCCGGCCGCCGCGGGCGTGGCCGCCGCGCTGCGCCGGCTCGGCGCCCGGCAGTGGCAGGTCGACCTGGTGGCGCCGGTGGTGGCCGCCGCGTTCGCCGAGGCCGCGGCCGCCCAGGACTGACCTGGAGCGCGTCCGGAGGGGGTGCCGTCCTCGTGACGACACCCCCTTCGGCGTATTCGGGGTCCGTCTTTCGAACTCCGCCGGTCGGACGTGTCGCGGGACACACGGGGTGAACCCTCCGTGAGGCCTGGGCAGGTTGGTTACCGACCGGTAGCATGACGGTGAAGCGGCGCCGCTCGGGTCTTCACCGGCGGCAGCCTGCCCACCTCAAATGTTGGTCCCTGGGAGGAGAGCCCCCGTGCCTCGTACCGTGAGGGACGTCGTCTTCGTCGATGGCGTCCGCACCCCGTTCGGCAAGGCCGGCCCGAAGGGCATCTACCACGAGACGCGCGCCGACGACCTGGTCGTCAAGTGCATCCGGGAGCTCGTGCGCCGTAACCCGAACCTGCCCGTCGAGCGCATCGACGAGGTCGCCATCGCGGCCACCACGCAGATCGGCGACCAGGGTCTGACCATCGGGCGCACCGCCGCCCTGCTGTCCGGCCTACCCAAGTCCGTCCCCGGCTACTCGATCGACCGCATGTGCGCCGGTGCGCTCACGGCCGTGACCGCCACCGCCGGCGGCATCGCCTTCGGCGCGTACGACGTGGTCGTGGCCGGCGGCGTCGAGCACATGGGCCGCCACCCGATGGGCGAGGGCGTCGACCCGAACCCGCGCTTCGTCTCCGAGAAGCTGGTCGACGAGTCCGCCCTGTTCATGGGCATGACGGCGGAGAACCTGCACGACCGGTTCCCGCACCTGACCAAGGAGCGCTGCGACGCCTACGCCGTGCGCTCGCAGGAGAAGGCCGCCAAGGCGTACGCCAACGGCGACATCCAGCCCGACCTGGTACCGATCTCGATCCGCAACACCAACCCCGAGGTCGGCGAGACCGGCTGGGGCCTGGCCACCGTGGACGAGCCGATGCGCCCGGGCACCACGATGGAGAGCCTGGCCGGTCTGAAGACCCCCTTCCGCCCGCACGGCAACATCACCGCGGGCAACTCGGCCGGCCTCAACGACGGCGCCACCGCCTCGCTGCTGGCCGCCGAGGACGTCGCCGAGGAGCTCGGCCTCCCGGTCAAGATGCGCCTGGTCTCCTACGCCTTCGCGGGCGTGGAGCCCGAGGTCATGGGCATCGGCCCGGTGCCGGCCACCGAGAAGGCGCTGGCCAAGGCCGGTCTGACCATCGACGACATCCAGGCCTTCGAGGTCAACGAGGCCTTCGCCGTCCAGGTGCTGTCCTTCCTCGACCACTACGGCATCGCGGACGACGACGAGCGGGTCAACCCGTACGGCGGCGCGATCGCCTTCGGCCACCCGCTGGCCTCCTCCGGCGTGCGCCTGATGAACCAGCTGGCCCGCCGCTTCGAGCAGCGCCCGGACGTCCGCTACGGCCTCACCACGATGTGCATCGGCTTCGGCATGGGCGGGACCGTCATCTGGGAGAACCCGCACTGGAGCGGAGCGGAAAAGTCGTCCGAGCTCGAGGGTGGTAAGTGAACATGACGAGCACCACTGAGCTGCTGCAGCACGGCGCCGAGCTGTTCCCCGGCGAGGTCGTCACGACCGCGCACGTGCGCCACCTGGACCTGCCGCTGCAGGCCGGCAAGCTGGCCCTGATCACCCTGGACAACGGCTTCGACCACACCAAGCCGACCACCTTCGGCCCGGGCTCGCTGCTGAAGCTGTCCACCGCGCTGGACCAGGTCGAGGCCGAGGCCGCCGAGGGCAAGGTCGTCGCCGTCGCCGTCACCGGCAAGCCGTTCATCTTCGCGGTCGGCGCCGACCTCAAGGGCGTCGAGCTGCTCAAGGAGCACGCGGACGCGCTGGCCATCGGCAAGGGCGGCCACGAGGTCTTCAAGCGGATCGCCGCGCTGCCCGTCCCCTCCTTCGCCTTCTACAACGGCGCGGCGATGGGCGGCGGCGTCGAGGTCGGCCTGCACGCCACCTACCGCACGGTCAGCGCGGGCGTCCCGGCGTTCTCGCTGCCGGAGGTCTTCCTGGGCCTCGTCCCCGGCTGGGGCGGCTGCACCCTGCTGCCGAACCTGATCGGCCCCTCGAAGGCGATCAAGGTCATCATCGAGAACTCGATGAACCAGAACAAGCAGCTCAAGGGCAAGGACGTGTTCGAGCTGGGGATCGCCGACGCGATCTTCGAGCCGGCCGACTTCCTGGAGCAGTCGCTGCTGTGGGCCGCCAAGGTCCTCAAGGGCGACGTCGTCGTCGAGCGCGAGGAGATCGACCGCGGCAAGGCCTGGGACGACGCCGTCGCCTGGGGCCGCCTGGTCGCCGACGCCAAGGTGCACGGCGCCGCGCCGGCCGCCTACAAGGCGCTGGACATCATCCAGCAGGTCAAGGACTCCGACCTCCAGGCCGGCTTCGACGCCGAGGACGCGGCCCTGGCCGACCTCATCATGAGCGGCGAGCTGCGCAGCGGCATCTACGCCTTCAACCTGGTGCAGCGCCGGGCGAAGCGCCCGGTCGGCGCGCCGGACAAGTCGCTGGCCCGCCCGGTCAGCAAGGTCGGCGTCGTCGGCGCCGGTCTGATGGCCTCGCAGCTGGCGCTGCTGTTCGCCCGCCGTCTGGAGGTGCCGGTGGTCCTCACCGACATCGACCAGGAGCGCGTCGACAAGGGCGTCGGCTACGTCCACGCCGAGATCGACAAGCTGCTCGGCAAGGGCCGGATCGGCCAGGACAAGGCCAACCGTCTCAAGGGCCTGGTCAGCGGCTCGCTCGACAAGGCCGCCGCCTTCGGCGACGCGGACTTCGTGATCGAGGCCGTGTTCGAGGAGATGGGCGTCAAGCAGACCGTCTTCGCGGACCTGGAGAACGTGGTCTCGCCGACCTGCGTGCTGGCGACCAACACCTCCTCGCTGTCGGTCACCGAGATGGCCTCGAAGCTGAAGCACCCCGAGCGGGTCGTCGGCTTCCACTTCTTCAACCCGGTCGCGATCCTGCCGCTGCTGGAGATCGTCCGCGGCGAGCAGACCGACGACGCCTCGCTGGCCACCGCCTTCGGCGTCTCGAAGAAGCTGAAGAAGACCTCGGTGCTGGTCAAGGACGCCCCGGCGTTCGTGGTGAACCGGATCCTGACCCGCTTCATGGGCGAGATCCAGACCATCATCGACGAGGGCACCCCGATCGCCACCGTCGAGAAGGGCGTCGAGCCGCTCGGCCTGCCGATGTCCCCGATCGTGCTGCTGGAGCTGGTCGGCCCGGCCATCGCGCTGCACGTCTCGGAGACCCTGCACGGCGCGTTCCCGGAGCGGTTCGCCGTCTCCGAGAACCTCGGCAAGGTGGTCAAGGCCGGCAAGCGCGGCTTCTACACCTGGGTGGACGGCAAGCAGGTCCTCGACCCCGAGGTGCTGGAGCTGCTGACCTTCGGCGACACCGTGCTGACCGAGGAGCAGGTCCTGGACCGCGCCCTGGAGGCCGTGGCCCAGGAGATCGGCCTGATGCTGGAGGAGGGTGTCGTCGCCGAGGCGCAGGACATCGACCTCTGCATGATCACCGGCGCCGGCTGGCCCTTCCACCTGGGCGGGATCACCCCGTACCTGGACCGTGAGGGCGTCTCGGAGCGGGTGAACGGCAAGCGCTTCCTCGCCCCCGGCGTGGCTTCGGTGCCCGCGTAACGCGTAGCGCCCCCGCACATGCCGGAGCCCCGGTGACCTGGACGGTCACCGGGGCTCCGGCATGTGCGGGGGCGGTCAGCTCTTCTTGAGGCGGTAGACCACGGTGTCGGCGAAGACGCCGACCATCTCGTAGTGGGTGTCCAGCAGGTTCTCGATCCGCGGGACCAGCACCGGCTGGTACGGGGCGATGCCGGAGTCGTCCACCACGACCTCGGGCAGGTTGTCGGCGAGCTCCTTGTCGAAGGTCTGCCAGGCGTTGCTGACGCTGAACTGCTCGCCCACGTTGGCGTTGCCGTCCTTGCCGCCGCTGTAGTTGGTCAGGAAGCCGGCGGTCAGGTAGCGGGTGGCGGGCTTGCGGTCGGCCAACCAGTACAGCTCGGGGTGCATGCCCCAGACCAGGACGGTGTCCTTGGGGGTGGTCTGGGCGGCGACCGCGGTGGCGACCTCGGTGGTGCGGTCGAGCCGCTCCCCCGGCCAGGCCAGGGCCAGCGCCCAGAAGACCGTCGAGGCGACCGTGGTGTACACCAGGACGGGCTTCCAGCGGACCGCCGAGGTGGCCACCGCCCCGGTGCCCAGCAGCACCAGCGGGGGGATCAGCTGTAGGTAGTAGTGGCCGAAGAAGTGGAAGCCCACGCTGACCGCGACGACCGAGGAGGCCAGCCAGACCCACAGGTCGCCGGTGGAGCCGTGCTCCTCCCCGGCGACGGGCAGCGGACGGTGGCGGTGCTTGAGCCAGAGCCGGCGCCCGACCGGGAGCAGGAAGCCCAGCCCGGCCGCGACCAGGATGGCCGAGTTGCCGAGCGCGCGGCCGATCATCTGGAGCCAGGCGCCGCCGAAGGAGGCATAGTCCCCGCTGCCGGTGACCACCCAGAACAGGAAGCCCTTGGGCTTGGTCAGGATGACCGCGACCAGCGCTATCGGCAGGATGAAGCCGAAGCCGATCTTGAACAGGGCGGGCGGCCAGCGCACCCCGCGCCGGCGGGCGTCCTGGAACAGCATCCAGAGCACGGGCAGCAGCACCGCGCCGCCGGTCTGCTTGGTCAGCGAGCAGAGCGCCACCGCGATGCCCGCGGCCAGCCAGCGGCGGCGCTCGGCGTACCGGAACGCGGCCACCATGGCGGGCAGCATGAAGACCTCGAAGGTCGCCGCCTGGGTGTCCTCCGGGGAGAGCCCGATGGAGACCAGCAGGTAGAGCAGCCCCGCACCGGCCCCGGCCCGGTTGCCCCAGCGGCCGCGGGCGATGGACGCCAGCAGGATCGCGGTGACCAGGTGGGCGCCCACCGCCAGGGTGCGCAGCGGCCACAGCGAGGCGGAGCCGAAGATCGTGAAGCAGGCCTGGTAGAGCCAGGGGAGCAACGGCGGCTTGCGGTCCACCACGGTGTCGTACAGCACTCCGCCGTCGGCCAGCATCCGGGCCTGGGTGGCCAGGAACCCCTCGTCGGGGCTCCAGACGGGCCGGGCGAAGGACGGGATGTGGGTGAGCAGTGCGACCAGCGCGAGCACCGGCACCAGCCTCGTCCAGTACCCGGTCTGCACATGGGTACGGACGCGCTCGGGCAGGCGCTCGGCCATTCCGGCGAAGCGGAAGCGGGTGGGGGTGGGCACGGATGACAACCTACCGGGCGGGATCGGCGCGGGCGGCGCCGGTCCCGCCTTTCGGTGCGATTGTCAGCTTGTTTCGTGACGAACTGTTACGGAGTTACGACGAACGGTCGTCGGTGGAACGCGTTCCGGGCCCGTTCTCAGGCCTCGACCCGAGCCGCGTCCAGGCCGGCGACCAGGGCCGTCACCTTTCGGGCGATGTCCGGGGCGTTCAGGCCGATCTCGGCCAGGATCTCGTTCCGGCTCGCGTGGTCCAGGAACTCCTGCGGAATCCCGAAGTCGCGCACCGGCAGATCCACGTCCGCGTCGCGCAGCGCCTGCGCCACCGCGGCGCCGACACCGCCCACCCGGCCGTTGTCCTCGATCGTGACGACCACCCGGTGCTCGGCCGCCAGGCCCGGCAGGGCGGCGTCCACCGGCTTGACCCAGCGCGGGTCCACCACGGTGGCGGTGATGCCCTGGGCGGCCAGCAGGTCCGCGACCTCCAGGCTGGTGGCGGCCATCGCGCCGACCGAGACGACCAGCACGTCCGCGCGGTGCGTGCCGCCCGGCTCCTCGGCGGCGCGCAGCACGTCCATGCCGCCGATCCGGCCGACCGCCGGGACGGCCGGGCCGACGGTGCCCTTGGAGTAGCGGACCACGGTCGGGGCGTCCTTGACCTCGACGGCCTCGCGCAGCTGGGCGCGGACCTGGTCGGCGTCGCGCGGGGCGGCCAGCCGCAGGGTCGGGACGATCTGCAGCATCGACATGTCCCACATGCCGTTGTGCGAGGCGCCGTCGTCGCCGGTGACGCCGGCCCGGTCGAGCACGAAGGTGACGCCCAGCCTGTGCAGGGCGACGTCCATCAGGACCTGGTCGAAGGCCCGGTTCAGGAAGGTCGCGTAGACCGCGAAGACCGGGTGCAGCCCGTTGGTGGCCAGGCCGGCGGCGCTGGTGACGGCGTGCTGCTCGGCGATGCCGACGTCGAAGATGCGGTCCGGGAAGGCCTCGGCGAAGGGCGCGAGGCCGACCGGGTGGAGCATGGCGGCGGTGATGCCGACGATGTCGTCCCGCTCGTGGCCGAGCGCGACCATCTCCTCGGCGAAGACCGAGGTCCAGCTCCGGCCGCCGGCGTTCTTGATCGGCAGGCCGGTCTCCGGGTGGATCTTGCCGACCGCGTGGAAGCGGTCCTCGTCGTTGTTCTCCGCGGCGTGGTAGCCGCGGCCCTTCTCGGTGAGGCAGTGCACGATCACCGGGCCGCCGAAGCCGCGCGCCTTGGTCAGCGCGGACTCCAGGGCGGTCAGGTCGTGGCCGTCGATCGGGCCGATGTACTTGAGGCCGAGGTCCTCGAACATGCCCTGCGGGGCGATGAAGTCCTTGAGGCCCTTCTTGGCGCCGTGCAGCGTCTCGAACAGCTGCTGGCCGACCACCGGGGTGCGCTGCAGCGCGTCCTTGCCCCAGGAGAGGAAGCGCTCGTAGCCCTGGGTGGTGCGCAGGGTGGCGAGGTGGTTGGCCAGGCCGCCGATGGTCGGCGAGTAGGAGCGCTCGTTGTCGTTGACGACGATGACCAGCGGGCGGTCCTTGGCGTCGGCGATGTTGTTGAGCGCCTCCCAGGCCATGCCGCCGGTGAGCGCGCCGTCGCCGATGACCGCGACGACCGGGTCCGGCTTGCCGAGGATCTTGTTGGCCTTGGCCAGGCCGTCGGCGTAGGAGAGCACGGTGGAGGCGTGCGAGTTCTCGATCACGTCGTGCTCGGACTCGGCGCGGGACGGGTAGCCGGACAGGCCGCCCTTCATCCGCAGCATCGAGAAGTCCTGGCGGCCGGTGAGCAGCTTGTGGACGTAGCTCTGGTGGCCGGTGTCGAAGAGGATGCGGTCGCGCGGCGAGTCGAAGACCCGGTGCAGCGCGATGGTGAGCTCCACCACGCCGAGGTTGGGGCCGAGGTGGCCGCCCGTCTTGGCGACCTCGGTCACCAGGAAGGTCCGGATCTCCTGGGCCAGTGCGGCCAGCTGTCCCGGCGTGAGCCGGTCGAGATCACGCGGTCCCCGAATGCGGGTCAGCAGGGCCACCCGTTCCTCCTCGTTCAGTGTTCGCGGACCGCGGGCGGTCCGACGGGCGTCGCTGCCCGGTCTGGCGGCGGGCCGGCGGTCGCGGCCGGTGCCGACCGGTCGAGTCTAATGTCCGCTTGCCGGACACCGAGCGGCGCGCCCGGTGCCACCGACCCGTTACCGCCATTCCCGGAGGTCGGCCCGGGGGTCGCGCGTCACCCTGGATTGACGAATGGACGTTCGGGAACGATCCGGGCCGCAGCGGCTCAGCCCCGCCCCAGCGCCCCGGACTCCCCCATCTCGCTCATCACCAGGGCCAGCGCGCCGAGCACCTCGGCCCGGCCGCCCAGCGTGCCGGGGACCACCGAGAGCTGGCGGGCGGCGCTCGGGATGGCGTAGCGGGCCACCGAGTCGCGGATCGGGGAGAGCACCAGCTCACCGGCCTCGGCGAGGTCGCCGCCGAGGATCACCCGGCGCGGGTTGAGCAGGTTGCACAGGGTGGCGACGCCGGTGCCGATCTGCCGGCCGGCGTCGGCGATCACCCGGCGGCAGCCGAGGTCACCCTGATGGGCCAGCTCGACCACCCGGGGCAGGGTGAGGTCCGGGCCGAGGGTCGGGGTCAGCAGGGAGAGCAGGTAGCGGGAGCCCACGAAGGTCTCCAGGCAGCCGCGGTTGCCGCAGCGGCAGACCGGCCCGGCCTCGTCCAGGGTGATGTGCCCGATCTCACCGGCGGTGCCGCCCGGCCCACGGTAGATCTGGCCATTGACCACCAGTCCGGCGCCGACCCCGCTGGCGACCTTGATGTACGCGAGGTCGCTCAGCCCCCGCCCGGCCCCCCAGACCAGTTCGCCGAGCGCGCCCAGGTTGGCGTCGTTGTCCACGTGCACCGGCATGCCGAGCCGTTCGGCCAGCTCCCGGCCCGGGGCGATGCCCGTCCAGCCGGGCAGGATCGCGGTGGAGCCCAGCGCACCGGTCTCCACGTCGATCGGGCCGGGCACGCCGAGGCCGACGCCGATCACCTTCTCCGGGCGGAACCCGGCCTGCCGGAGCAGCCGTTCCACCATCGCCTCGGCCCGGTCGAAGCCCTGCGCGGCGGAGACGTCCACGTCGATCGGGGCGCTCTCCTCGGCGAGCACCCGGTGCGCGAGGTTGCCGACCGCGACCCGCAGGTGGGTGTGGCCGAAGTCGATGCCCACCACGATGCCCGCGTCCCCGCTGAGCGAGACGCTGCGCGCCCGCCGGCCGCCGGAGGAGGTGTCGGCGACCACGACGGTGCCGCTCTCCTTCAACTCCCGCACGATGTTGGAGACGGTGGCCGCGGACAGACCGGTGCCGCGGGCGATCTCGGCCTGGGTCAGCGAGCCGGCCGTCCGCACCGCGCGCAGCACCCGCTCCAGGTTCGCCCGGTGCAAGGACGACTGCGAGCCCGGTGTGTCCGTCGACATGATCCACCCTCCCAGGGCGGGGACCCCTCCGCCGGGACGTCCCCTTCAACTCCTGAAGGGTAGGGCCTGTGCCGCGGATCGGCGCTGATCGGGCCGGGACGGGGCGACGGGGACCGGCGGCGGGCCCGGGAGCGGCGGGGGAAAGTGGCGGGGGGAGGTGGCGGGGGAGCGGACGGAAACGGGCCGACGGAGTCCTGGGTTCGACCGAAAAACACCCACCACTAGCATGGTGCCCTATCTCACGCGTCCCCCCGGACCGCGGGGCGGTATCGGCAGGGGGGCGCTTCCAGGAATGACGGGGAATCAGATGGCAGGGGATCACCCTACGCCGGGGGCAGGCGCAGTGCCGGGCAGCGGCCCGCAGGACAATCGGGGCGTCTCGTTCGGGCGCCCGCCCGGCGGCGTGGATCCGGCCGCCGTGGCGGACCAGGTGACACAGCTCGACGGCGCGGCGATCCCGGGCCCGGCCTCGCCCGCCGGGCCGCCGCCGGCCCAGCCGCCGGCTCCGCCCGCGCAGCCGCCCGCCGCCGGTGCCGGTGCCGGTGCCGGCTACCAGCCGTACGCGCCGACCGCGGCCGCCTTCCCCGGCCAGGCTCCGCCGCCGCCGGCCGGGGCGCCGGTCGGCCCGTACGACCCGATGCCCGGTGGCGCCTACGGCGCGCCGGACGGCGGGCAGGCCTACGGCGCCGGCTACGGATACCCGCAGCAGCAGCCCGGGTACTACCCGGGCGCGCCGCTGCCCCCCGCGCCCAAGCAGCGCAACCCCGTGATGCTGTGGGGCGGGATCATCGGCGGCGTCCTGGCGATCGCCATCGTCGCCGGGCTGGTCGTGCTCCTCAAGGGCAACGACCCCGACCCCACGCCGAACGCCAGCTCCGGCGGCACCACCACGTCCGGTGGCACCACTTCCGGAGGCACCGTCACCAGCGCCCCGACCGCCGACAGCACCAGCGGCAGCACCACCGGTGGCACCACCGGCGGGGCCGGCTACAACATCGCCTGGAACGCCCCCAAGGCCGCCAACGCGGACAGCGGCTCGCAGCTGCTCGGCATCTGGGGCAGCGACAAGGTCGCGGTGCGCGCCGACAGCACCGGCATCCGGGCGTACAACACCTCCGACGGCAAGGAGGCCTGGAACATCCCGGTCCCGGCCGGCAGCAAGGAGGTGTGCACCGCCTCCTACTCGGCCAACTCGAAGAACATCGCCGCCGTCTCCTTCAACACCGGTGACAGCGACTGCTCCACCATCGGCGCCGTCGACGTCAGCCAGGGCAAGCTGCTCTGGAGCGTCAAGGTCTCCACCGACCGGATGTCCTCGCCGACGCTCAGCGTCACCGACAAGGTGGTCGCCATCGGCGGCAACGTGGTCGGTGGCCTGAACATCGACAACGGCTCGGCGGCCTGGCAGTTCCAGCCGCGCGACAAGGACTGCAGCCTCTACGGCCGCGCGGCCGGCAGCCAGATCGCGGTCAGCGACCGCTGCTACGGCGGCTCCGGCCCGAAGTCGCAGCTGGTCATCGTGGACGCCGACAGCGGCAAGGCCGCCAGCACGCCGATCACCCTCACCGGCAGCATCGAGCGGATCGACAAGGTCGTCCAGGACCAGCCGCTGGTGCTGCTGATGAGCAGCGGCCCCAACGGCGACTACATCCTGCCGTTCGACAAGAGCAACAAGCCCGGCAACCAGATGTCGGTCAAGGAGCCCGGCGCGGACAGCCTTCGGCTGTCCGGCCAGTCCGACGCCTACAGCCAGAACGTGGTCAGCGGCACCACCCTGTACGCCCAGATCACCGGCGCCAAGTCGGCCGTCAACGCGTACGACCTGACCACCGGCAAGCGGATCTGGTCCGCCGCCAGCGCCACGTCCAACCAGGACATCCGGCTGGTGTCCGGCACCGACAAGGACGGCAAGGTCCGCGCCATCGTCAGCCAGGGCTACAACAAGCCCGCCCGGCTGGTGACGCTCTCGCCTGCCGACGGCTCGATGACCGACCTCGGCACCATGGCCATGCCCAACGGCCTGGACATCGGGATGAGCATGTCCGAGTACGTCCTCTCCAGCGACGGCAGCGCCGTGTACGCCTTCCGCCGCGGCAGCTCCGACGCACCGCTGACCAAGTGGAAGAAGTGACGGCGGGGGGCTGAGCACCCCTCGGACACGGGCCCTCGCGGCTCGTCCTGGCGGGGCGGGAACGGGCGATCTGTCCGGACCCGCCCCGCCTGCGATTTTTCCGGGAGCCCGTCCGTTGGGTCATGGGAGGATTCGCCCCATCAGCCTGACGAAGGAGTGCAGCGAGTGCCCGGCACCAACCTGACCCGCGAGGAGGCCCGCACCCGGGCCGACCTCCTCCACGTGGACGCGTACGACATCGAGCTCGACCTGAGTTCGGCCCGCGAAGGAGGCACCTTCCGGTCCACCACCGTGGTCCGGTTCACGGCCACGACCCCCGGCGCGGACACGTTCATCGACCTCGTCGCGCCGAGCGTCGAGGAGATCACCCTCAACGGCGCGCCGCTCGACCCGGAGAGCTTCGCCGACAGCCGGATCCCGCTGCCGAACCTGGCCGCCGAGAACGAGCTGCGCGTCGTCGCCAACTGCGCCTACACCAATACCGGTGAGGGCCTGCACCGGTTCGTCGACCCGGTCGACGGCGAGACCTACCTGTACACCCAGTTCGAGGTGCCGGACGCCCGCCGCGTCTTCGCCTCCTTCGAACAGCCCGACCTGAAGGCCGCGTTCGCGTTCACCGTGACCGCCCCCACCGGCTGGGTCGTGGTCTCCAACTCGCCCACCCCGACCCCGGTCGGCGAGGGCGCCTCGCAGGTCTGGACGTTCGAGCCCACCGGCCGGATCTCCACCTACATCACCGCGCTCGTCGCCGGCCCGTACGTCGGCGTCTTCGACACCTACGAGAACGGCGCGCAGAAGGTGCCGCTGGGCGTCTACTGCCGCCCCTCGCTGCGCGAGTTCCTGGACGCCGAGGACATCTTCGCCGTCACCAAGCAGGGCTTCGACTACTTCCAGGAGAAGTTCGACTTCCCCTACCCGTTCGCCAAGTACGACCAGCTGTTCGTCCCGGAGTTCAACGCCGGCGCGATGGAGAACGCGGGCGCCGTCACCCTGCGCGACCAGTACGTGTTCCGCTCCAAGGTCACCGACGCCGCCTACGAGGCCCGCGCGGCGACGATCCTGCACGAGCTCGCCCACATGTGGTTCGGCGACCTCGTCACCATGGAGTGGTGGAACGACCTCTGGCTCAACGAGTCCTTCGCCACCTTCGCCGAGGCCGTCTGCCAGGCCGAGGCCCCCGGCTCCAAGTGGCCGCACTCCTGGACCACGTTCGCCAACCAGATGAAGACCTGGGCCTACCGGCAGGACCAACTGCCCTCCACCCACCCGATCATGGCGGACATCAACGACCTGGAGGACGTCCAGGTCAACTTCGACGGCATCACCTACGCCAAGGGCGCCTCGGTGCTCAAGCAGCTGGTGGCGTACGTCGGCCAGGACGCCTTCTTCCAGGGCGTGCAGGCCTACTTCAAGCGCCACGCCTGGGGCAACACCCGACTCACCGACCTGCTCGGGGCCCTGGAGGAGGCCAGCGGCCGCGACCTGCGGACCTGGTCCCAGGCCTGGCTGGAGACCGCCGGCATCAACGTGCTGCGGCCCGCCATCACGCTGAACACCGACGGCGAGATCGAGTCCTTCGCCGTCCTCCAGGAGGCCCCCGCGCTGCCCACCGGCGCCAAGGGCGAGGCCGTGCTGCGCCCGCACCGCATCGCCATCGGCCTGTACGAGCTCGCCGACGGCGCGCTGGTGCGCACCGACCGGATCGAGCTCGACGTCGACGGCCCGCGCACCGAGGTGCCCGAGCTCGTCGGCCGGCACCGCCCGGCCGTCGTGCTGCTCAACGACGACGACCTCTCGTACGCCAAGATCCGGCTCGACGAGGACTCGATGGCCGTCGTCACCGAGCACCTCGGCGGCTTCACCGAGTCGCTGCCGCGCGCCCTGTGCTGGGCCTCCGCCTGGGACATGACCCGCGACGGCGAACTCGCCGCCCGCGACTACCTGGCGCTCGCCCTCTCCGGCATCGGGCGGGAGAGCGACATCGGCGTCGTGCAGTCCGTGCAGCGCCAGGTCCGGCTCGCCCTCGACGCCTACACCGACCCCGACTGGCGCGAGCAGGGCCTCGCCCAGTGGGCCGCCGCCGCCGAGGAGCACCTGCGCGCCGCCGAGCCCGGCAGCGACCACCAGCTCTCCTGGGCCCGCACCCTCGCCTCCGTCGCCCGCACCGACGGGCAGCTCGGCCTGCTCGCCGGCCTGCTCGACGGCACCGCCGAGATCAAGGGCCTCGCCGTCGACACCGAGCTGCGCTGGACCCTGCTCACCCGGCTCTGCGCCACCGGGCGCGCCGACGAGGCCGCCGTGACGGCCGAGCTGGCCCGCGACAACACCGCGGCCGGCCAGGAGCACGCCGCCACCTGCCGCGCCGCCCGGCCCACCGCCGAGGCCAAGGCCGAGGCCTGGACCGCCGTCGTCGAGTCGGACACCCTCACCAACTACGTCCAGGAAGCGACCATCGCGGGCTTCCAGCAGTCCGACCAGCAGGAGCTGCTCGCGCCGTACGCGGCCAAGTACTTCGCCGCCGTCAAGGAGGTCTGGGAGACCCGCAGCCACGAGATCTCGCAGCAGATCATCGGCGGGCTGTACCCGGCGCTGCAGGTCACGCAGGCCACCGTGGACGCGACCGACGCGTGGCTGGCCGAGGCCGAGCCGGCCCCGGCGCTGCGGCGCCAGGTCGTCGAGGCCCGGGCCGGGATCGAGCGCGCGCTCAAGGCCCAGGCGGTCGACCGGGCGGCGGGCGCCGGCCGCTGACCTGCCGAGGCGCCCGGCGGGGTCCCGGTCGGGGTCCCGACGGGCGCCTCGGGGCTCCGGCGGGGCGCCGTCGGGGCGCCGTCGGGCGCCGTCAAAGTGCGCTGGAAACGCCTGAAGGGGCACCGGAGATCTCCGGTGCCCCTTCGGGGTCGTGCAGGTCCTGGTGGACGCGGTGGTTACTTCTTCTTGCCCTTGCCCTTGCCGTACGGCAGGCCCGCGAGGGCGGCGATGATCACGAAGGCGGCGATCGGGATCAGCACGTACAGGCCGATGGTCTGGCCGACGCTCAGGCCAGGACCCGGGTCGTCGCCGTCGTCCCTGGTGAAGGCCATGGCGGGCGACGACAGCAGCATCATCAGCGTGACCGTTGCGGAGACCGCGCCGGCTCGCAAAGCGTTCCTCTTGTCCACGTTTCCAACTTACCCGCCGCTTATGACCCCCCGCGCGTCGGGGTCGGCCTTCCGGAAGGGGGCCGTCCGCGGTGCCGGGGTCAGGCGGCGGGGCCGCACGGCGGGGTCAGACGGCGGGGTGGGCGCCGGGCGGGGCCAGCAGGTGGGCGAGCAGGCGGGCGGCCGGGGTGGCGGCCAGCCGGTCGAGGGTGACCGGGTCGCCGGCCCCGTCGGCGACCGGCAGGCGCCAGTTCGGGTACTGGTCCCAGGTGCCGGGCAGGTTCTGCGGGCGCGGATCGCCGACCAGATCCGGCAGCCAGACGCCGACCAGCTCCGCCGGGGTCGCGCGCAGGAAGCGGTACAGCACCGGCATCGACAGCGGCTCGCCCGGCGCGAGCAGCCCCCGCGCGGTCAGCTCGGCCCGCCAGTCCGCCAGCTCGGCCACCGCCTCCTCCTGCTCCTCGCCCAGCGGACGGGCCAGCAGCCCGAGCCGGTGCCGCAGCTCGACGTGCTCGCCGGAGAGCCGGGCGGCGGTGCTCGGCAGGTCGTGGGTGGTGAGGGTGGCCAGGCAGCCCGGGCGCCAGCGGTCCGGGGCGAGGATCTCCCCCGCCCCCTGCCAGTCCCGCTCGAACCAGAGCACGGAGGTGCCGAGGATCCCGCGCGCCGCCAGCTCCTCCCGGACGCCCGGCTCCACCGTGCCCAGGTCCTCGCCGATCACCGCCGTCCCGGCCCGGTGCGCCTCCAGGGCCAGCACGCCGAGCATCGCCTCGGCGTCGTAGCGGACGTACGCGCCCTCGGTCGGCGGGTGGCCGTCCGGCACCCACCAGAGCCGGAACAGGCCCATCACGTGGTCGATCCGGACCGCGCCCGCGTGCCGGGCCGCCGTGCGCAGCAGCTCCGCGTACGGGGTGTAGCCGGCCGCCGCCAGCGCGTCCGGGCGCCAGGGCGGCAGGCCCCAGTCCTGGCCGTGGGCGTTGAAGGCGTCCGGCGGGGCGCCGACGGAGATGCCGCCGGCCAGCACGTCCTGGAGCGCCCAGGCGTCCGCGCCGTCCGGGTGGACGCCGACGGCCAGGTCGTGGATCAGGCCGACCGGCATGCCGGCCTGCCGGGCCGCGCGCTGGGCCTCCGCGAGCTGCCGGTCGACCTGCCAGGCGAGCCAGCGGTGGAACTCGACCCGGTCGGCGAGCTCCCGGGAGGCGTGCCCCACCTGTGGGCCGTCCGGGTGACGCAGCCCCTTCGGCCAACCGTGCCAGTCGGCGCCGTGCACCTCGGCGAGCGCGTTCCACAGCGCGTGCCGGCGCAGCCAGTCGCCCTCGCGGCGCTGGTAGGCCTCGTACGCGGCCTGGCGGCCGGGGCCGCGCGGCACCTCGTGCAGCAGTTCCAGCGCCTCGCGCTTGAGCGCCCAGACGGCGTCCCGGTCGATCAGGCCGTCGTGCCCCAGCACCTCGTCGCGCAGCCGGGCGGCCCGGCGGCCCAGCTCCTCCGCCTCGGCGCGCTGGTCGCCCGTCAGGTAGGCGTACTCGGGGACGGCCTCGACCCGCAGGTGCACCGGATCGGCGAAGCGGCGGGAGGAGGGGCGGTAGGGGGACGGGTCGGTGGGGGCGGCGGGTGCGGCGGGCAGCGCCTGGTGCAGCGGGTTGATCTGGACGAAGCCCGCGCCGAGGCCGGCGCCCGCCCACTGGGCCAGCTCGGCGAGGTCGCCGAGGTCGCCCATGCCCCAGGAGCGGTCGGACAGGACGGAGTACAGCTGGGCGAGGAAGCCCCAGCTGTAGCCGGGCAGCGGGGGGAGCTTCTCCGGTGCGACGATCAGCGCCGCCTGGGCCTTGCCCTCGCCGCACTCCGCCCTGAGCACGTGCCGCCCGAGCGGCAGGTCCGGCGGCAGCCAGTGCGAGTGGCCGCGCGGCAGCTCCCACACCCCGCCGTCCTCCAGCTCCACGTGCAGCCGCGCGTCGGCCGGCACGTCCAGCGCCGTCCGCCGCCCTTGACGGACCACCACGCAGGGCGGCAGCAACCGGGCCTGCTGCGCGGCCCGGTGACGATCCAGCGCCTCGCGCGCCTGCTCCGGCGTCCCCGCCGCCACCCCCAGGGCCGCCAGCACCGCGACCAGCGTTCGCGCCCCCACGGCCACACCCCCCGGCCCGGGGTACCGGGTGTCCACCCCGTACGCCTGCGCCAGCGCCACCAGTTCGGGCGGTGGCGGCGGCGCGTCCTGCGTCGGCACCCTCAGCCCGTCGGCTCCGTCACGGTCGAGATAAGCGGCCACTCGCGGCTCCTGCGATGTCTCGGCAACGCCTGGTCAGGACGACCACAGTCCTACCCGGGTGACGGCCCGACGACGCTGCGCGACACGACCGCGCGGGTGGATCGGCCTGCCGGCCGGGGGCTGCCGCGGCCCCGGACCGAATTCTCGAACCGGGGCAGACCAGGCATAGCGGGCGGTCGCGTTGACACCGGGTTGGGTAGCTGGTGGGGTTGCGGCGATGTGGTCCAGGCCTGGCGAGGAGGCTCCTGTGGAAGCCCGAGTGTCCGTTGTGGCCGGGCGGCGGCTGCGGCAGCGGTTGGAGCGGAGTGCGGCGTTGCGGGAGGTGCTGTACCACCCGGCGGCGCTGGCGGCGCGGCGGGCCACAGCGCGGACGTGCCGTCAACTGGCGCCCAGGACGGCGGACCGGCTGATCGCCGGTCTCAAGGGGACGGAACCGCTGCTGGCGTCGGGGCGGGCGGAGCGGGCCCGGCGGGCGGCGGGGCGGCCGGGGCGGCGGACGCTGCAGATCGCGGCGGGGGTCGCGGCGGCGGCGGTGGTCGGCGGGTTGCTGGCCGGGCCGGTGCCGTCGGCGGCGTACGCGGCGTCGGCGGGGCCGGACGTGGTGAGCAGCGCACCGCAGACGCCGCTGGGGAGCATGACGAACCCGCAGGTGTTCCCGCGTCCGCAGGAGCAGACGGTGGCCGGCAAGCCGGTCGCGGTGCCGGCCGTGGTGACGCTGGTGCCGGCGCCGGACGCGGACCTCGGGGCGTTGGACGCCGTCCGGGAGGTGCTGGAGATCGCCGGGGCGACGACCGTGACCCCGCAGCCGGACGCCGACGCGCCGGCCGCCGGGTCGCTGGTGGTGTACGTCGGCGGACCGGCCGAGGCCGCCGACGGCGGGACGGACCGGGCGCTGCGCGCGCTGTCCGCCGCGGCCGGCGGCAAGGACGGCGCCGCCCCCTCGACCGCGGGCATGCCGGCCGGCGGGTACGTGCTGTCGGTCGGTCAGCTGCCGGCCCGGGGCGGCGGGACGTACGGCGCGGTGGTGCTGGCGGGCGCGGACGCGGCGGGCACCTTCTACGCCGTGCAGAGCCTGCGCCAGCTGCTCGCCGCCGTCCCGGCCGGGCAGGGGCAGGCGCCGGGCGCCGCCGGGCTGGGCCTGCCCGGGATCACGCTGCGGGACTGGCCGAGCGGCGCGCCGGTGCGCGGCACCGCGGAGGCGTTCTACGGCAGCCCGTGGACCGCGCAGCAGCGGCTCGACCAGGTGGACTTCCTCGGCCGCTCCAAGCAGAACTTCTACCTCTACGCTCCCGGTGACGACCCGTTCCGGCTCTCCCGCTGGCGCGACGCCTACCCCGCCGCCCAGGCCGACGAGCTGCGCGAACTGGGCGCCGCGGCCCGGCGCAACCACGTCACGCTCGGCTACGCGATCGACCCGGGGCAGTCCCTCTGCTTCAGCTCCGGCAAGGACGTGAACGCGCTGGTGGCCAAGCTGGACGGGCTGCGCAAGCTCGGCTTCACCGCCTTCCAGCTCCAGTTCCTGGACGTCAGCTACGACGAGTGGCACTGCGGCGACGACCGCGACACCTACGGCACCGGCCCGGCCGCGGCCGCCAAGGCGCAGGCCGCGCTGGTGACCAAGGTGCGGGACCGGCTGATCGCGCGCAACCCGGGCCTGGCGCCGCTGTCCGTCGTGCCCACCGAGTACCACAAGCAGGGCGTCACGCCGTACCGCAAGGCGCTGGCCGCGGCGCTGCCGGACGGCGTGCAGGTGGCCTGGAGCGGGGGCGGGGTGATCCCGGAGAAGATCACCGGCGCCCAGGCCGCCGAGACCGGCGACCTGTACGGCCACCCGCTGGTCACCATGGACAACTACCCGGTCAACGATGCCAGCCCGGACCGGCTCTTCCTCGGCGCCTACACCGGGCGCGAACCGGAGGTGGCCACCCGCTCGGCGGTGATGCTCACCGGTGCCATGCAGCAGCCGATGGCCTCCCGGATCGCCCTCGCCACGGCCGGCGACTTCGCCTGGAACCCGGCCGGCTACCGGCCGGAGGACTCCTGGCAGGCCGCGGTGCGCTCGCTCGCCGGCCCGACCGGTGCCGGCAGCACGCCCGCCGGCACCGCCCTGTCCGCGGTCACCGCGCTGGCCGGCAACAGCTCCTCCTCGCCGCTGTCCCAGCAGGAGTCCGGCTACCTGACGCCGCTGCTCGACCGGTTCTGGGCCGCCGCCGAGCCCACCTCGGGCACCGCGTCGGACCTCGCCAAGCTGATAGAGGCCGCCGCGCCCCTGCGGGACGCCTTCGCCGCGATGGCCACCGCCCAGCAGACCCTCGCCGGCACCCAGGCCACCGCCCAGCTCGCCGCCGAGGCCGCGCCCTGGCTCGCCCCGCTGCACGACTACGGGCTGGCCGGGCAGTCCGCGCTGGACATGCTGCTGGCCCAGCACGGCGGCGACGGCGCGGCCGCCTGGAAGGCCCGGGTGGAGCTCAACCGGCTGCGCGAGCAGCTCGCGCAGAGCCCGGCCACGATCGGCGCGGGCGTGCTCGACCCGTTCCTGGAGCGGGCCGTCGGGGCCGCCGACAACTGGGCCGGGGTGGCCGGCGGCGGGATCACCCCGACCACCACCATGGGCACCGCGCACGACCACCTGCCCGCGCTGATGACCGACGGCGTAGCCGACACGTTCTACTGGAGCTCCGCTCCCCCGCAGCCCGGCGACGCGGTCGGCGTCGACCTCGGCGGCGGGCGCCCGGTCGGCGCCGTCACCGTGCTGATGGGCTCCTGGGGCAACGGGCCGGACGGCCGGAGCGCGGTCGACGACTACCTCCACGACGGCGTGCTGGAGTACAGCACCGGCGAGGGCGGCTGGAAGCAGCTCGCCGTGGTCAAGAACCAGAAGTCGGTCAGCGCCAAGCTGCCGGCCGGCTCGGTGGTGCGGGCCGTGCGGCTGCGGGCCACCGCCGCCCAGAAGACCGCCGTCGCGGTGCGCGAGTTCACCGTCACCGCGCCCGACGACGCCCCCGCCAGCGTCACCGGCGGCCCCGCCGCGCTGCCCGGCTCCTCGGCGTCCGCGGTGCTGGACGGCAATCCGGACACCGCGTACCGGGCCGCCAAGCCGCCCACCGCGCAGGACGAGCCGCTCACCGTCGAACTGGGCGCCGCCCGCCCGCTCGACCGGCTCACCGTGCTCACCGACCCGGGCGTGCACGCCACCGCCACCGTCTCGGTGCGCCGCTCGGACGGCGGCTGGACGGACATCGGCACCGTGCAGCCCGGCTACAACGAGCTGCCGGCCGGCGGGCAGGCCGCCGACGCGTTCCGGCTGGCCTGGAAGCCGGGCGGCGACCCGCCGGTGGTCAACCAGGTGATCCCCTGGTACGCGGACGTCCCGGCGGCCCGGCTCAGCCTGTCCGACCCGACCCTGGACGTGGTGGCCGGCGCCGCCGCGCCCGCCCAGACCCGGGCCACCGTCGAGGCCGGCCGCCCCGAGGGGACCAGCGGCGAGCTGCACACCGAGGTGCCGGCCGCGGCCAAGGGCCTGACCGTGACCCCGGCGGCCGGGGTGACCGTGCCGCGCGGCGGCCGCATCGGCGTGCCGCTGCTGGTCAGCGCCGCTCCCGGGACGCCGTTCGGGACGTACCAGGTACCGGTGCAGTTCGCGGCCGGCGCCACCACCGTGAAGCAGGTGCTCCAGGTGCGTGTGGTGCCGCCGACCAGCGGTCCGGACCTGGCGCTCGGCGCGAAGGCCACCTCCTCGGGCGACGAGACGCCGAACTTCCCCGCCTCGGCGGTCACCGACGGTGACCCGAAGACCCGCTGGTCCTCCCCCGCCAAGGACGACGCCTGGGTGCAGCTGGAACTTCCGCAGGCGACCCACCTGGGCGCGGCGGTGCTGCACTGGCAGGCCGCGTACGCCGCCGCCTACAGGCTCCAGGTCTCGGCGGACGGCACCACCTGGACCGACGCGGCGACGGTGGACAACGGCAAGGGCGGCGACGAGACCGTGCGCTTCGACGCTCCGGACGCCCGGTTCCTCCGGGTGCAGGGCGTGGCCCGGGCCAACAAGTACGGCTACTCGCTGTGGGGCGTCGAGCTGTACGCCGTCACCCCGCCGCCCCCGTCGCAGCCGCCGGCCGTCCCCCCGGCCCAGCCGGGCGGCGGCGCCACCACCGCGCCCACGGCCCCGACCACGGCCCCGACCGCTCCGAGCACCCCGGCCACGCCCCCGGCGAGCGGGACTCCGGGCGGGACGACAGGCGGGACGACGGGCGGGACACCGCCGCCGAAGCAGTAGCCGCCGCCTCCCCCACCGGACAACGCGGCGGGCCGCCGTGCTCCCCGGTGGGGGGCGCGGCGGCCCATGAGGCGTACCGACGGTATGACGGGCTGGCCCTTGTGGAGCGGGGTCAGGCGGAGAGCGGTTCGGGCTGCTCACCGCGGCGGACGGGGGCGGAGTGGGCCGAGTGCGCCCGGCCGAGCGGGACGGGGAGGCCCTGCTCGGTATGGTCGTGGTGCTCGTACTCGCCCCACTGCGGGGCGCGCAGCTGGTCGGAGCCGCCGTACGGCTCCAGGTAGGGACGCCAGCGCGGGTCCTTGATGCCGGTGCCGATGATCCGCCAGGCGAGGCCGCTGGGCGGGGCCGGTGGCCGCTTCATCCGCCAGCCGAGTTCGGTGAGGTGGCGGTCGGCCTTGGTGTGGTTGCAGCGGCGGCAGGCCGCCACCACGTTGTCCCACCGGTGCTGGCCGCCCCGGCTGCGCGGGATGACGTGGTCGACGCTGGTGGCGGCGGCCCCGCAGTAGACGCAGCGGCCGTGGTCACGGGCGAACAGCGCCCGGCGGGTGAGCGGGACGGGCCCGCAGAACGGGACCCGGACGAAGCGGGTCAGGCGGACGACGGACGGCGCCGGGAGGGCGCTGGTGGCGCTGTGCAGAGTGACTTCCGAGTCCTCCAGGCTGACCGCCTTGTGGTTGAGGACCAGGATGAGTGCGCGGCGCATCGATACGACGCCGAGTGGCTCGTAGGACGCGTTGAGGACCAGGACATGCGGCACGGATGCCTCCTTGGACGCCTGCGGCGCGTGGCTCGCGCCGGGACGAGCGGTTGGATCGCACAACTGGTGCGCGATCTCCCCCAGTGTCGCCTTACGCCTTTGTACGGCGCCACCACTCCTGTGTAACGGACCTGGTGTGAACTTCGGGTGTGGCCTCTGTCATAGCCGGTATGCCCTGGGGAAGGTCGGGTTGCACCCGGGTGCCCTCGGGGTGCCGCCCGTGGCCCTCCCGGGGGAGCGCTCGGCCGGTCGGAGCAGCGGTCGACCCCGTCGTCCGGGGGAGCGCACCGGTGCGCTGACGGGGCGTTCGTGTTGCTCCGTACGCCCTTCGGCGTGTCCGGTCGGGTGTTCGGCGCCGGTTAGGCTGAGGCGGACGGTCCGCGGGCCGCGTGCCGCGGCGCGGGCCCGCCACGCCCCCTTGCAGGAAGGCCCGCACGTGTTCCGCTCCGGCGCCACCGGTATCGCCGACGCGTCCTCGACGCTCTCCACTCCGACACCGGCGCCCAGCCCGACCGCGCCGCAGCTGCCGCAGCTGGACCTGAGAATCCCGACCAGCGCGCAGGAGGTCAGCGACACCACCAAGCAGGCCGCCAGCTGGTTCGACACGCACTGGCAGGGCTGGCTGGCCGGCGGGGTGCGGATCGTCTTCATCGTGCTGCTGGCACTGGTGCTGCGCGCCGTGGTGCGCAAGCTGATCACCCAGCTGATCACGCGGATGGCGCGCTCGCACGACCACCACGAGGAGAGCCGGCTCGGCGGGCTGCTGGCCAACACCGGGGTGGTGAACCCGGAGCGGCGCCAGCAGCGGTCGGAGGCGATCGGCTCGGTGCTGCGCAGCGTGGCGTCGTTCTCCATCCTGGGCACGGCCGCGCTGATGGTGCTGTCCGCGCTGGGCGTGAACCTGGCGCCGCTGCTGGCCAGCGCCGGTGTGGCCGGTGTGGCGATCGGTTTCGGCGCCCGCAACCTGGTGACGGACTTCCTCTCCGGGGTCTTCATGATCATGGAGGACCAGTACGGCGTCGGCGACGAGATCGACACCGGGGTGGCCGCCGGCACGGTGCTGGAGGTCGGCCTGCGGGTGACCAAGCTGCGCGGGGCCAACGGCGAGATCTGGTACATCCGCAACGGCGAGGTGAAGCGGATCGCCAACATGAGCCAGGGCTGGTCGACCGCCTCGGTGGACGTGCAGGTCGGGTACAAGGAGGACCTGCTGCGGGTCGAGGACCTGATCCAGGAGACGGCCGAGGCGCTGTCCAAGGAGTCGCCGTACGACGAGCTGGTCTGGGCGCCGGTGTCCGTCCTGGGCGTGGAGTCGGTCGCGGCGGACTCGGTGATGGTGCGGATCGAGGCGCGGACCGCGCCGGGCAAGGCGCCGGCGGTGTCCCGGGCGCTGCGCCAGCGCCTGAAGACGGCCTTCGACCAGGCCGGGATCAAGGTCAAGGAGGAGGCCGCGCCGGTGGCCGCCGCGGCGACGGCGGCCCCCGCCACCGGGGTGGTGATCTCCCCCGCGACCGAGCCGGCACCGCCGTCCGCGCTGTCCGACCCGACCTCGCCCCGGTACCGGGCGACCGAGCCGATACCGGCGCCGAGGCCGACCGACGACCTCGCCAAGCCGTAGGGCCCCAGGCCCGGCAGCACGAAGCCCCGTTCCCAAGACCCTTGGGAACGGGGCTTCGTGCTGCCCGGTAACGCTTCGGCATCCTCCGGGCCACGGACCATTGACACCCCGCTGACGGGGCCCGTACGGTCCTTCCCAAGCGACTGGAAACTTTCCTAACAGTTCGGCTCCCCGAACCGGCGGGTTCACCCTCGTCGCTCCCCCCACCAGCCGGAAGAGGAGGATTTCGCGCGTGACCAAGACCACCGCCAAGGCCCCCCTCGCCGGCACCCCCAGCCTGCTGCGCGCCATCAACGACCGCGCCGCCCTCGAACTGCTGCTGGAGAACGGCCCGCTCTCCCGCACCCAGATCGGCACCCTGACCGGCCTCTCCAAGCCCACCGCCTCCCAGCTGCTGGCCCGTCTGGAGGCGGCCGGACTGGTCCTGCCGGTCGGCACCACCGCCGGCGGCCCCGGCCCCAACGCGCAGCTGTACGAGGTGAATCCGGCCGCCGGCCACGTCGCCGGGCTGGACGTCACCAACAGCGAGATCAGAGTCGCCGTCGCCGACATCACCGGCTCCACGCTGGCCGAGCACGCCGTGCCGACCAAGGGCGTGCCGGCCGCCGAGACCGTCGCCAAGGTCGCCGCCGCCGTCGCCGAGACCGTCCGTGCCGCGGGACTGGCCGCGGGCAGCCTGCGCACCGCCGCGATCGGCGTCGGCGGCGCCCCCGACCCGGTCACCGGCAAGCTGCGCTACGCCTCCCACCTGCCCGGCTGGCACTCGCCGCGGCTGGTCGAGGAGCTGTCCGAGGCGATCGGCGCGCCCGTGTCGATCGAGAACGACGTGAACCTCGCCGCCGTCGCCGAACAGGCCTCCGGCGCGGCGCGGGGCTCCGAGGACTTCGTCCTGCTCTGGGCCGGTGCGGGCACCGGCGCCGCGATCGTCATCGCCGGCCGGCTGCACCGCGGCTTCACCGGCGGCGCCGGGGAGGTCGGCTACATGCCGGTGCCCGGCTCACCGGTCGCGCGGGACGTGCGCCGCCGCAAGTTCGGCGGGTTCCAGGAGCTGGTCGGCACACCCGCCGTCCGGACCCTGGCCCGCGAACACGGGCTCGGCGCGCCCACCGCCGAGGAGTCGATCGCCAAGGCCCTGGAGACCCCGGGCGCCGGCGACGCCTTCCTCGTCGAACTGGCCGGCCGGCTCGCCGTCGGACTGGCCGCGATCGTCGCCGTCGTCGACCCCCAACTGGTGGTCCTCTCCGGCGCGGTGCCCACCGCGGGCGGCGAACGCCTGCGCGCCCTCGTCGAGGACGAACTGGCCAGGCTCTCCATCGCCCGGCCCGAGGTCCGCAGCAGTGCCCTGCCCGGCTCGCCCGTCCTGCTCGGCGCCCTGCAACGCGCGCTGGCGGACGCCCGCGAGGCGGTCTTCTCCACCCACTGACAGCCACCCACTGACAGCCGCCCACCGACGCTCACAGACGCCCACCCACCGACGCTCCCCGGTCGCCCGTCACCCCGCACGCACCCTGCACCCACCTCTCCCAACCCCCGAACGCGGGCCCCGAGGCAATGACGCCTGCCCGCGCACCCCCAGGAGGACCTCGAAGTGCACTCCACCACCTCCCGCAGAGGCCGTCGCACGATCGCCGCCGTCACCGGCACCGCCGTCCTGGCCCTGCTCGCCACCGCCTGCACCGGCAGCAGCGAGAGCAGCGGCAGCGACGACGCGGCCAGCGGCAAGGACGTCACCATCACCTTCTGGCACGGCTGGAGCCAGGACAACGAGGTGAAGGCGATCAACGACAACATCGCCGCCTTCGAGAAGGCCCACCCCAACATCCACGTCAAGGCCGTGGACAACATCGCGGACGACAAGGTCAACCAGGCCCTGCGGGCCGGCGGCGACGACGCGCCGGACGTGGTCTCCTCCTTCACCACCAACAACGTCGGCATGTTCTGTTCGACCAAGGCGTTCACCGACCTCAAGCCGCTGCTGCAGAAGAGCGGCATCGACCCGGTCAAGACCTTCCCGGCCGCGATGCTCAACTACACGCAGTTCCAGGGCAACCAGTGCTCGCTGCCGCTGCTCGGCGACGCCTACGGCCTCTACTACAACAAGAAGGCCTTCGCCGATGCGGGCATCGCCAACCCGCCGAAGACCTTCAGCGAGTTCGCCGAGGACGCCAAGAGGCTGACCCTCGCGGACGGCGACGGCTACAAGCAGCTCGGCTTCATGCCGCTGTACCACGGCTACGAGTCGACCACCGAGCACTTCCTGGGCCAGTACGGCCCGACCTACTTCGGCGCCGACGGCAAGTCGAACATCGCCACCGACCCGAAGGTCGCCGCGATGCTCAAGTGGCAGAAGGGCATGGTCGACCAGCTCGGCGGCTACACCAAGCTGGAGAAGTACCGCGCCACCTTCGGCGAGGAGTTCAGCGCCAAGAACCCCTTCCTCACCGGCCAGGTCGCGATGGCCATCGACGGCGAGTGGCGCACCGCCGCCCTCGCCGAGAACAAGCCCGACTTCGACTGGGCCACCGCCGCGTTCCCCGTCCCGGACGACCAGGCCGACACCTACGGCCGCGGCTACCAGACCGGCACCATCGTCGGCATCGCCAGCAGCAGCAAGAAGCAGGCCGCGGCCTGGGAGCTGGTCAAGTACCTGACCACCGACACCGACGCGGTGGTCAGCTTCGCCAACGCGATCCACAACGTGCCCAGCACCTTCGACGCGCTCAACTCGCCGAAGCTGACGAACGACCCGAACTTCAAGACCTTCATCGACGTCGCCAAGAACCAGCACTCGGGCACCACCCCGGCGGCCGTCAACGGCAGCGGCTACATCGCCTCCCTGCAGAACCTCGGCTACGACTACGAGTCCGGCAAGCAGCCCGATCTCGCGGCCGGCCTCGCGGCCACCGCCAAGGAGATCGACGCCGCCATCGCCCAGGCGAAGTAGCGGAAACGGTCCACGGAGCTCCCATGTCACTCGCGTTCGGCACCCGCAGGGGCACCGGATCGACCGACCCGGCGGCGCCCTCCACGCAGCACCTGCTGCGCCGGAAGCGCCGCCGGGAGGCGGCCCGCAACCTCGCCTTCCTCTCCCCCTGGCTGATCGGCTTCGGCGTCTTCTTCCTGTACCCGCTGATCTCCACCGTCTACTTCTCCTTCACCAAGTACAACGGCTTCGGCGCCCCCTCCTTCAGCGGCCTGAAGAACTGGGACTACGTCTTCAACGACCTCCCGGCGTTCTGGCAGGGCCTGCGCAACACCGTGTGGCTGGTCTTCATCATGGTGAGCCTGCGGGTCGCCTTCGGCCTCGGCATCGGCCTGCTCATCACCAAGGTCAAGACCGGCGTCGGCTTCTTCCGCACCGCGTTCTACCTGCCGTACCTGGCACCGCCGGTGGCCGCCACCGTCGCCTTCGCCTTCCTGCTCAACCCCGGCACGGGCCCGGTCAACCACTTCCTCGGTGAGATCGGCCTCCCGCAGCCCGGCTGGTTCGCCAGCGCCGACTGGTCCAAGCCCGCGCTCACCATGCTCGCCATGTGGGGCATCGGCGACCTGATGGTCATCTTCATGGCCTCGCTGCTCGACGTCCCCAAGGAACAGTACGAGGCCGCCGAACTGGACGGCGCCGGACCCTTCCAGCGGTTCCGGTACGTCACGCTGCCGAACATCTCGCCGATCATCATGTTCGCCGTGGTCACCGGCGTCATCCAGACCATGCAGTACTACACCCAGGCGATCGTCGCCGGGAAGGTCGCCGGCGGCATCGCGGGCAACTCCGGCCAGCAGTTCGAGCCCGGCTTCCCGCAGGGCTCCACCTGGACCCTGCCGCAGATGGTCTACAACCTCGGCTTCCAGCGCTTCAACTACGGCGCGGCGTGCGTCGTCGCCCTGGTGCTGTTCGCCATCTCGATGGCCGTCACCTCGCTCCTGCTCCGCCGCAAGTCCGGCTTCATGGCGAGCGACGACTAGTCCGTGTGCTGCTGACCCAGCGGACCGATGAGGACCCGATCATGACTCTCAGCTCCACACTCACCAAGGCGCCCGCCCCGGCCGGCACCTCCCGCGCCTCCGGCCCGGCCGCCCGGGCGGCCCGCCGCCGCGCGATGCTCAACTGGGTGGCCGTGCACTCGCTGGCCATCGCCGCCGCCCTGTTCTTCCTGCTGCCGTTCGTCTTCGCCTTCCTCACCTCGGTGATGACCGACCAGCAGGCGCTCACCACCGACTACTGGCCCACCTCCTGGCAATGGGGCAACTACGGCAAGGTCTGGGACACCCCCGGCTTCCTCACCTGGTGGCGCAACACCCTGCTCTACGCGGGCCTCGGCACCGTGCTGACCATCGTCTCCAGCCTGCCGGTCGCCTACGCGCTCGCCAAGTTCCGCTTCCGGGGCCGCAACCTGGCGCTGATGGCCGTCATCGCCATGATGATGCTCCCGCCGCAGGTCACCGTCATCCCGATGTACCTGTTCTGGGCCAAGCAGCTCGGCCTCGGCGGCTCGCTCTGGCCGCTCATCATCCCGATGGCCTTCGGCGACGCGTTCTCGATCTTCCTGCTGCGCCAGTTCCTGCTGACCATCCCCAAGGAGTACATCGAGGCCGCCCGGATCGACGGCTGCGGCGACCTGCGCACCCTGCTGAAGGTCGTGCTGCCGATGGCCAAGCCGGCCATCGCCGCCGTCGCCCTGTTCCAGTTCTTCTACTGCTGGAACGACTACTTCGGCCCGCAGATCTACGCCAGCAACAACCACGAGGCCTGGACGCTCTCGTACGGCCTGGAATCGTTCAAGGGCGCCCACCACACCAACTGGAACCTCACCATGGCCGCCACCCTCCTCGTGATGGCACCGGTGATCATCCTCTTCTTCTTCGCACAGAAGGCCTTCATCGAAGGCGTGACACTGACAGGGGTCAAGGGCTGATGTCCGCACTCAAGTTGGCAATCGTCGGCGGCGGTTCGACGTACACCCCGGAGCTGATCGACGGCTTCGCCCGGCTCCGCGACACCCTGCCGATCGGTGAGCTGGTGCTCATCGACCCGGCCGCCGACCGGCTGGAGCTGATCGGCGGGCTCGCCCGGCGGATCTTCGCCAAGCAGGGGCACGGTGCCGTCGTCACCACCACCGTCGACGTCGAGGCCGGTGTCGCCGACGCCGACGCCGTGCTGCTGCAACTGCGCGTCGGCGGGCAGGCCGCCCGCAACCGGGACGAGACCTGGCCGCTGGAGTGCGGCTGCGTCGGCCAGGAGACCACCGGCGCCGGCGGCCTCGCCAAGGCACTGCGCACCGTCCCGGTCGTCCTCGACATCGCCGAGAAGGTCCGGCGCGCCAACCCGGACGCCTGGATCGTCGACTTCACCAACCCCGTCGGCATCGTCACCCGCGCGCTGCGCAACGCCGGCCACAAGGCCGTCGGCCTGTGCAACGTCGCCATCGGCTTCCAGCGCAAGTTCGCGACCCACCTCGGTGTCGACCCGGAGCTGGTCCGGCTCGACCACGTCGGCCTCAACCACCTCACCTGGGAGCG
This sequence comes from Kitasatospora sp. NPDC088160, assembly GCF_044741445.1. NCBI lineage: Bacteria > Bacillati > Actinomycetota > Actinomycetes > Kitasatosporales > Streptomycetaceae > Kitasatospora > Kitasatospora sp. NPDC088160. The sequence continues at coordinate 234,452 of NZ_JBIUSS010000011.1, forward strand.
CGGCGTCACCCTGCTCGACGCCCCGGGATCGGCGACGGGCCGGGAGGTGCTGCCGGAGCTGCTCGCCGCGCACGGCAAGGCCATCGCCGAGGACCTGCACCTGCCGCAGCCCGTCATCGAGCGGCTCGGCGTCGTGCCGTCCTACTACCTGCGCTACTTCTACCAGCACGACGCCGTCGTCGAGGAACTCAGGGTGCAGGGCTCGCGGGCCGCCCAGGTCGCCGAGATCGAGCGGCAGCTGCTGGAGATGTACGCCGACCCGGCCCTCGACACCAAGCCGGAACTCCTCGGCCAGCGCGGCGGCGCGTTCTACTCCGAGGCGGCGGTCCAGCTGATCGCCGCGCTGCTCGGCACCGGCGGCGGGACGTCCGTGCAGGTCGTCAACGCGCCGAACAACGGCGTGCTGCCGTTCCTGCCCGACGACGCCGTCATCGAGGTCCCGGCCGAGGTCGACGCGAACGGCGTCCGGCCGCTCCCCCAGCGGGCCGTCGAGCCGCTGTACGCCGGCCTCATCGCCGCCGTCACCGCGTACGAGCACCTCGCCCTCGACGCCGCCCTGCACGGCGGCCGCGACCGGGTCTTCGACGCCCTGCTCGCCCACCCGCTGGTCGGTCAGCTCGAACTCGCCGACCAGCTCACCGATCGGCTGCTCGCCCACAACCGCGAGCACCTCGCCTGGGCCTGACGGCCCGGGACCCGGCTTCGCACCCGGGCCCCGTCCGGAAAGCAGCCCGGCCCGCGATATGAGGGTGTCGCGGGCCGGGCACTGCGAGGAGACCGATCACCCCCGGCCGGGGACAACGCCACGGCCGGGCCACGTACGAGCCGCGGGGACCTGATGACCCACCAGCCCGAACCGATCCTGCCCGGCGTCCTCGCCATCGACGCCGGCAACTCCAAGACCGACGTCGCCCTGATCGGCGCCGACGGCACCGTCCACGGCACCGCCCGCGGCGGCGGCTTCGCACCCCAGAAGATCGGCGGCGCCGCCGCCGTCGCCGGCCTCGCCCCGCTCGTCGAGCAGGCCGCCGCCGCGGCCGGCCACCCCGCCTGGAGCGGCGTCCTCACCAGCCACGTCAGCGCCTGCCTGGCCAACGCCGACCTGCCCGTCGAGGAGGAGGCCCTGCGCGCCGCGCTGGAATCCCACCCCTGGGGCGCCAGCAACACCGTCGTCAACGACACCTTCGGCCTGCTGCGGGCCGGCACCGACGGCCCGCGCGGCGTCGCCGTCGTCTGCGGCGCCGGCATCAACTGCGTGGGCCTGCTGCCCGACGGCCGCACCGCCCGCTTCCCCGCCCTCGGCGAGCTCACCGGCGACTGGGGCGGCGGCGGGGGCCTGGCCGTCACCAGCATGTGGCACGCCGTCCGCCACGAGGACGGCCGCGGCGGCCCCACCGGGCTCTCCCGCGCCATCGCCGAGCACTTCGGCCTGCCCAGCGCCGGCGCCGTCGCCGAGGCCGTCCACCTCGGGCACCTGCCGACCAGCCGGCTGCACGAGATCGTCCGGGTGCTGTTCGCCGTCGCGGAGCAGGGCGACGAGGTCGCCCTGGGGCTGATCGACCGCCAGGCCGACGAGATCGTCCGGCTCGCCGTCGTCGCCCTGCGGCGGCTGGAACTGCTCGAAACGCGGACCCCGCTGGTGCTCGGCGGCGGCGTGATCTCCTCCCGGCAGCCGCTGCTGCTCGACAACCTGACCGCCCGTCTGGCCGAGGCCGCGCCGCTCGCCGAACCGCGGGTCGTCGTCGCGCCGCCCGTCCTGGGCGCGGCGCTGCTCGGACTCGACCACCTCGGGGCGGGCCCCGAGGCCCAGGCCCGGCTGCGCGAGGCGTACGAGGCGCAACGGCCCGTCGCCGCCTGACCGTTACGCCGCCCCTCAAGACTCCCGCCGCCGCCGGATCCGCACATCCGGCGGCGGCGGGAACCACAGCCCGTGCACCAGTCGTGTACCTGCGTGACGAGTTCCGCCGCTGTCCGGGGAGACTAGTGCCATGGCCGTGCCCCGAACCCTCCTCGCCGCGCTGCTCTGCTGCACCGCCGCAGCCGCCCTCGCCGCCTGCACTCCCGCCGACTCCGCGCCCACCGTCGCCGCCGCCTCCGCCGCGGCCGCCGCCGACGGGGCGTACGACGACGAGGACGACCTGCTGGACGACGACCTCGCCGACCCCGAGCCCAGCATGGACACCTCCCCCGTCCCCACCGCCGACTGCGCCACCCCGACCCCGACCGAACGCCCCGGACACACCGTCCTCGTGGTCCTCGCCACCGAGGACGGCGACGTCACCGCCCAGCCCGCCCGCTACTCCTGCGACGAGGCCCGCTACGAGGGGACGGGGACGCCGGCCCGCTACGGCTTCGCGACCGCCGGGGTCGAGGCCACGCTCGTCGACCGCCCGCACGGCGACCCGACCAGAACCGTCCGGCTGGAGGACGTGCTCGGGCACCTGGAGGACTGCCTGGCCGAGCACGAACCCGACGACGCGCCGTACGGGTGCTACGGCAACGTGTACGACGTGGTGCTGGACTCGCACGGGCGGATCATGCGGATCGGGGAGCTGGTCGAACCGTGATCCCGCCGTGGACCGGCTGGGCTCGGGACCGGGTCAGGATCGGCTCGGGACCGGCTCGGAACTGACTCAAGATCGGCTCGGGACCGGCTCGGGACCGGCTCAGGACGGGGCGACGAGGCCGAACTCGTAAGCCTGGATGACCAGGTGGACCCGGTCCCGGGCGTCCAGCTTGGTGAACAGCCGGGCCACGTGCGCCTTGGCGGTGGCCACGCTGATGGTCAGCTCCTCGGCGATCTCGCCGTTGGACAGCCCGCGGCCGACCAGCGTCAGCACCTCGCGCTCACGGTCGGTGATCCCGTCGACCGTCGCCCGGCCTGACCGGGCGGCGGCGGGCTGCGGGCGGGCGGCGAACTCACCGATCAACCGGCGGGTGATGCTCGGCGCGATCAGGGCGTCCCCGGCGGCGACCACCCGGACGCCGTCGAGGATGGTCTCCAGGGCGAGGTCCTTGACCAGGAAGCCGGCCGCCCCGGCCCGCAGCGCGCCGTACACGTAGTCGTCGTCGTCGAAGGTGGTGAGGACGAGGACGTGGGTGGGCAGGTCGGGGTCGGCGGTGATCCGGCGGGTGGCCTCGATGCCGTCCATGCCGGGCATCCGGATGTCCATCACGGCGACGTCGGGGCGCAGCCGGCCGACCAGTTCCACCGCCTCGGCGCCGTTGCCGGCCTCGCCGACGACCTCCAGGTCCGGGGTGTCGGCGATGAGCACGCGCAGACCGGTGCGGATGAGCGGCTGGTCGTCGACCAGGACGACACGGATCACGGGGAGACCTCCACGGGGAGCGGCAGTCGGGCGGCGACCTGGAAGCCGCCCGCGGGGCGCGGGCCGGCGCTGAACTCGCCGTGCAGCAGGCCGACCCGCTCGCGCATGCCGGCGATGCCGTAACCGGAGCCGGCGGACGGCCCGGCAACTCCGGCGCCGAGGTCGACGACGGTGACGGCGACCTCCTCGGGGCCGTAGTCGACGGTGACCCGGCAGTCCCGGGTGCCGGAGTGCCTGACCACGTTGGTGACCGCCTCCTGCACGATGCGGTAGGCGGCGAGGTCCACCTCGGGCGGCAGCGGGCGGGGCTCGCCGAGGCGGGTGAGCGCGACCCGCACGCCCGCGCCGGCCGTCTGCTCGACCAGCCGGTCCAGCTCGCCCAGCCCCGGGGCGACCTCCATCGGCGCGGACTCCGGTTCGCCCTGGCGCAGCGCGCCGAGCATCCGGCGCAGCCCGGCCAGGGTCTCCCGGCTGGTCGCCTCGATGGCGTTCAGCGCGTTGCGGGTCTCGGCGGGCTGGGTGTCCATGACCCGGCTGCCCATCCCGGCCTGGATCGCGATGATGCCGATGCTGTGGGCGACCATGTCGTGCAACTCGCGGGCGATCCGCAGCCGTTCGGCGGTGATCGCCTGCTCGGTGGCGCGGCTGCGCAGGGCCTCGGCGTGCACGCGGTTCTGCCGGACGGTGTTGCCGACCAGCCAGGCGATCGCGGCGGTCGAGGCGAACGCGGCCTGGGCGACGAAGTCGGTGTGGTAGTCGTTCGCCACCCGCCAGACCGCCAGGACGGCCACCATGGCGACCGGCATCGCGGCGGCGCACAGCGACACGGCCCGGGTGCGGGTGGCCGTGCAGTAGCCGATCGCCACCTCGGCGAGCAGCAGTTGCACCACGGCCGTCTCCTGGATCCGCATGCCGATCGTGAAGACGCACGCCGCCAGCGGGATCGCCACCGCCAGCAGCGGCAGCCGGACCAGCAGCGACGCCATCAGGACCGTGACCACCGCGGTGACCAGCAACGGCATGTCCTCGAAGTTGCCGTTGTAGCGGAACAGGTGGGCCAGCTCGTCGCTCCGCTGGAAGCCTCGGAACGTGATGACGGCCACCCAGAACGCCGCCACCCAGACGCCCGGCGGCAGGCGCCTGAGCAGGGGCGGACGAGGGTTGGTGATCATCGCCCGATGGTAGCGGCGGCCCGTGCGGCGGCACATCGGCCCGAGGGCGTAATCCCCCGGGCCAGTGCGGCGGCCGGCGTTGTGGCCCGCGGCCCGATGCCCAGCCGGGGCCTCGGACGGCACCGTTGTCCCCGTGATCGAGATCGAGCGACTGACCAAGCGGTACGGCGCCACCACGGCCGTCGACCAGTTGACCTTCACCGTCCGGCCGGGCACCGTCACCGGCTTCCTCGGCCCCAACGGCGCCGGCAAGTCCACCACGCTGCGGATGATCCTGGGGCTGCACACCCCGACCGAGGGGTCCGTCACCGTGGACGGCGCGCCCTTCGCGGACCGGCCGCGCGGACTGCGCCACGTCGGCGCCCTGCTGGACGCCCAGGACGTGCACGGCGGGCGCAGCGCCCGGGCCCACCTGTCGGCGCTCGCCCGCGGCAACCGCATCCCGCTCCGGCGGGTGGACGAGGTGCTCGCCGAGGTAGGCCTCGGCAAGGCCGCCGGGCGCCGGATCGGCGGCTACTCGCTGGGCATGAAGCAGCGGCTCGGCATCGCCGGCGCGCTGCTCGGCGACCCGCCGGTGCTGCTGTTCGACGAGCCGCTCAACGGCCTCGACCCGGAGGGCGTGCTGTGGGTGCGCGGCCTGTTCCGCCGCCTCGCCGAGGAGGGGCGGACGGTCTTCGTCTCCAGCCACATGATGGCCGAGATGGAGCACACCGCCGACCGGCTGGTGGTGATCGGCCGGGGCCGGCTGATCGCGGACGAGAGCCTGGCGGAGTTCTCCGCCCGCAACGCCGTCACCAGCGTGGCCGTCCGGACGCCCGAACTGCCTTCGCTCGCCGAGGTGTTGCGGACCGAAGGGGCGGCCGTACGGCAGGCGCAGGAGCCGGACGGCGCGGTGGTGACCGGGCTGCCCGCGGCCCGGATCGGCGAACTCGCCCTGCGGCACGGCCTGGTGCTGCACGAGCTCGCCACCCGCACCTCGTCCCTGGAGTCGGCGTTCATGTCCCTGACCGCCGACAGCGTCGAATACCCGGCAGGAGATGCCCGATGAGTACCGCCACCCTCGCCCCCGCCCGCCCCCGCACCCGCCCGGCCGAACCGCGGCCCCGGTTCGGCGACCTGCTTGCCGCCGAGTGGATCAAACTGCGCTCGCTGCGGTCCACGTACTGGGTGCTGGCGCTCGCCTCGCTGGCCGCGATCGTGGTCAACCTGAACGCCGTCCACACCGACCTCACCTACATCGACCACCCCCGCCCGCCGGTGCCCGGCTTCCCGCCGTACCGGTACGACCCGCTCTTCCACGGCCTCAGCAGCATCTCCGGCGCCCTGATGGCCGTCGCGGCCGGCAGCCTCGGCGCGATCACCGTGTTCGGCGAGTACACCACCGGCATGATCCGCACCACCTTCGCCGCGGTGCCCGACCGGCGGGGCGTGGCCGTGGCCAAGGTGGTGCTGGTCGCCGGCCTCACCTCGCTCGCCGGGGCGGTGGTGTCCGCGGTGTCCTTCTTCGGCAGCAACGCCATGCTGGCCTCCCGGCACGTCGGGCTCTCCATCACCGACGAGGGTTGCCTGCGGGCCGTCCTCGGCTACGCGGCGATCGTGCCCGTCTGCGCGCTGATCGGGATGGCCCTCGGCGCCCTGCTGCGGCACGCCACCGCTTCGATCGTCTCGCTGGTCATGCTGCTGTTCATCGTGCCGATGCTGTTCGGCGGCGACCGCTACCGCTGGCTGAAGGAGATCGGCAACCACCTGCCGCTCGCCGCCGAGGGGAGGCTGACGATCAACCCCAACTCCTCGACGACGATGGGCAAGTACGCGCCGAGCGTGCTCGACTCCTGGATCACCCTGGGCGCCTGGGCGGCCGTCGCGCTGGCGGCGACGGTGGTCCTGATGCGGCGGCGGGACGTCTGAGCCGGACGGAAGCCGGGTGTCAGACGGCCGAGGCCGCCGCGGCGGCCGCCTTGGCGCGGAAGGCGCCGAGGGTGGCGGCGGGGACGCCGCAGGCCGGGAGGAAGGCCTCGGCGCCGCCGTGGCGGGTGCGGACGCGGTCGAGGAAGACGGCCATGGCCTCCGCCGGGGCGTCGAGGAGCGGGGCGGGGATGGTGAGTTCGCGGCCCTCGGAGTCGGTGACCCGGGCGCCGCGGGCGTTGAGCGCGGTGCGGTGGCGCTCGGAGAGGCCGGCGAAGATCTGCGGCAGGGCGTCGGCGGTGCGGGCGTAGTCGGCGACGATCCGCTCGGCGGGCACGCCGAGGAGGTCCAGCAGCAGGGCGGTCAGCAGGCCGGTGCGGTCCTTGCCGGCGGCGCAGTGCAGGAGGACGGCGCCCGGGCGGGCGGCGGCCTCGACGGCGGCGGTGACGGCCTCGGGCGCGGACTCGGCCAGCAGCACGTAGTAGTCGCCGAGGTCGGCGGCGGTGGCCATGGTGCGCATCCGGGCGGCGAGGCCGTCGCCGGTGGGGTTCACCGGGGCGGCGACGACGGCTATCCCGGCGGCCTCGGCGGCGGCCCAGTCGGCGGGGTCGGTCTCACGGGTGTCGCGCAGGTCGACGATGGTGCGGATGTCGCAGGCGCGCAGCTGGGCGACGGTGGCCTCGTCGGCGGCCGGGAACGGCTGGGCGGAGCGGTACAGCACGCCGGGGCGGATCCGCCGGCCCTCGGGGTCGCCGAGGACGGCGGAGTCGCGGAAGTTGACCAGGGACATGCGCGGGGCCTTTCGGTGGGGCCGTGGGGAGGGGCCGGGCATCCAGACGTGCATCAAGACATCTAGATGTCTAGTCCCTCCCCGGGGTGCGGGGCAAACCACAGCCACCCGCACCCCTCCATCCCACCCCCGCCGACCGGTCCCGTCGACCGGAGGGAGGGGACGGGGCGGGCGGGCGGCGGGCCCCGCGGTGGACGGGCCGCGGGGCCCGGCCGTGGGCTGGCTGCGGGCCCGGCCGTGGGCGGGCTGCGGGCGGCGGCGGGCTCGGGGTTCGTAGGATCGGGCATGTGGCGACGAACCCTCCCAACACCCCGCTCTACCGACGGCTGGCCCGGCGGCTCCAGGAACGGATCGACGCCGGCGCGTACCCGGCGGGCGCCCGGCTGCCGAGCGAGCCCGAGCTGAGCGCCGAGTTCGGGGTGAACCGGCTGACCGTCCGGCAGGCGGTGGCGGAGCTGGAGCGGGCCGCCGTGGTGGAGATCCGGCGGGGCGTGGGCACGTTCGTCCGCCCGCCGGCCGTCCGCGTCTCGATCGCGGTGGACCCGCGCAGCCAGCGCTTCGACCTGGGCAGCGTGCACGCCGCACTCCCCGACACCGGCGACGGCGAGTTCGTGCTGGGCACCCCGCCGGTGGCCGGGTCGGCGGAGGACGAGGAGGCGGCCCGGCAACTGGGCCGGGCGCCGGCCGAGCTGTCCCGGGTGGACACGGTGATCCGACTCGGCGGGCGGGCCCGGGCCGTGTGCAGCTACTGGGTGCCGTTCGGCCCGCTGCCGGACGCCCTGGTGCGGCCCGGCCGGCCCGGGAACCTGGTGCTGGACCTGGCCCGCGCGGCCGGGGTGGAGCTGGAGTACGACTGGCGGGCGTTCGGCGCGATCGGCGCGGACCTGGCCGACGCCGAGCTGCTGGGCGTCCCGCCGGGCACCCCGCTGCTGGTCCGCGAGGGGGTCAGCTGCACCCCGGACGGCGCCCCGGCGCTGTACGTCCGGCGGCGGATCGACGGCAGCAGCGCGCGCTTCGTCCTGAACTTCCGCGAGCCCCGGCCGGAGCCGCCTGCCGACCCTGCGGCCGACCTGCCGCCCGGACCTCCGCCCGGCCCGCGATAGCGCCAGGTCAGCCGCCCACCCCGCACCGTTCGGCGTCGTATCGATCCTGCTAAAGTTCCGCGCCGGATCATCACGCGTCACGGGGGGCGGAGTACCGCGGTGTCCGAGGGGACCGAGCACGACATACCCACCGAACTCGCCGAGGTCTACCTCGGGCTGCTCGCCGACGCCTCCCGCACCGGGAGGCTGCTGCGCCGGGACGAACTGGAGTGCCTGCGCACGCTGGGCGAGCACTGCGCCGAGGCCGGGTACGGGCTGCGCGACGTCGTCGCGCACTGCCTGGCGGCCACCCGGCGGGCCTGGCAGGTGCTGCCGGGCATCACGGCGGCGGGCGGCGTCGGGGAACTGCGCCGGATCGGCGACGCCGTGCTCGCGGCGACCGAGGCCGCACTGGCCGCGCTCGGCGAGGGACACGAGCGCGCGCAGCGCATGGCGGTCCGCCAACAGGAGTCCGCGCGGCGCGAGTTCATCGACGACCTGCTGTACGGCCGCAGCGACCTGGGCCTGCTGGCGGAGCGCGCCGAGCGGTTCGGGCTGCGGCTGGCGGGCTCGTACGCGGTGGCGGTGGCCGTCGGCGACACGCCGTACGCGGACGTCCACCCGCTGGTGCACCGGGTGGAACGGGAGCTGGTCGGGCGGTTCGGCGAGCGGGACGTCCTGCTCGCCGGCAAGGACGGCCGGCTGGTGTGCATCGCCCCGGACACCGAACGCGCCGTCCTGGAGGCCTTCGCCGACCTGGCGCTGCGCCCCGGCCCCGGCTACCGCCCGGTGCTGCGGGTGGCCACCGGGCGCCGGCACTCGGGGGCCACCGGGGTGCTGCGCAGCTACGAGGAGGCGCTGGGCGCGCTGGACTACGCGGACCGGCTGGACCTGCCGGCGCAGCAGCTGAAGGCCGAGGAACTGCTGGTCTTCCCCGTGTTGATGCGCGACCGGGCGGCGATGGCCGACCTGGTGCGCAGCGTGCTGGGCCCGCTGACCGAGGCGCGCGGCGGCGCCCGCCCCCTGCTGGACACCATCGCGGTGCAGGCGGAGGCCGCGTACGTGAACGCGGAGGCGGCCCGGCGGCTGGGGCTGAGCGTCCGCACGCTCGGCTACCGGCTGGAGCGGATCAAGGCGCTGACCGGCTACGACCCGTCGGACGCCCTGCAACGGTTCACCCTGGAGACGGCGGCGATGGGGGCCCGGTTGCTGAACTGGCCGGAGCAGCCGCTGTAGGCGGCGGCCAAACGCCCCCGGGCGGTGCGTTCCAGGGTGTCAAAGGGCCGTAAAGATTGCCGGATCCTGGCAATGTGCGAACGACCCCTCCGCTGTCACGATCTCCATGGCGCCGAGGTGCGGTGCCGTGGGAACAGCGGGGGAGCGTGGCCGGGATGGGGGGATTCGTCGCGGCCGCGCTGGCTTTTCCGACGGCGCTCTTCAGCTTCGCGCTGGTGGTGGTGGTCGGGTACTGGCTGCTGATGCTGGTCGGCGGCCTGGGGTTCGACGCCCTGCACGGGGGACACGGCGTCGGGCATGCCGGTCACGTCGGCCACGCCGGTCACGCGGGCGACCTGGGCCACGGTGCCGGGGGGCACGCGACCCACGGGGGGCACGGGGGACACGAGGCCCAAGACGGGCACGGCGCCGACGGCGGGGGCGCCCACCACCACGGAGGCGTGCTGGGCGCGCTGGGGCTGGGCGGGGTGCCCGTGACGGTGGCGGTGTCGCTGCTGGTCGCGCTCGCCTGGTTCGTCAGCCTGGCCGGCACCGTCCTCACCTCGGGGGCACCGGCGCGCGGCGGCGTGTTCGCCGTCGCGCTGGTCGCCTCCTGGGCGGGCACCCGACTGCTGGTCCGGCCGCTGTCCCGGCTGTTCCCCGAGGACCGTCCGGCGACCCGGGGGGACTTCGTCGGCCGCGTCTGCGTGATCCGCACCGGCCGGGTGACGGCCGACTTCGGGCAGGCGGAGGTCACCGCCGAGGACGGCTCCACCGCGACCGTCCAGGTCCGCACGCTCACCGAGGAGCCCGGGCTGGCGGCCGGCCGCACCGCCCTGATCTTCGACTACGACGCCGACGGCGAGCACTTCCTGGTGGCGCCGTTCGACCCGGCGCTACCGGGCGGCTGACTCCCCCGGGCGTCCCCTTACCCCCTTTCACCCCCTTTGTCTCGATCGTTCCGCTTTCGTCCGCTCGACTTCGCACCATCTCGTCATCTCGTCAAAGGACTCCGTGATGGACACCATCGCCGTGGGTTTCGGCATTCTCGTCGCCGTCGTACTGCTCATCGTGCTCGCCATGCTGCTGTTCGTGGGCCGCTTGTTCCAGAAGGTCGAGCAGGGCAAGGCGCTGATCGTCTCCCGCACCAAGAAGGTGGACGTCACCTTCACCGGCGCGATCGTCCTCCCGGTGCTGCACAAGGCCGAGTTGATGGACATCTCGGTGAAGACGGTGGAGATCCACCGCGCCGGCCGGGACGGGCTGATCTGCCGGGACAACATCCGGGCGGACATCCGGATCTCCTTCTTCGTGCGGGTGAACAAGACCGTCGAGGACGTCATCAAGGTCGCGCAGGCCATCGGCACCGCCCGCGCCAGCGACCCGTCCGCGATCCAGGAGTTCTTCGCGGCCAAGTTCGCCGAGGCGCTGAAGACCGTCGGCAAGCAGCTCGACTTCACCGACCTCTACACGCACCGGCACGAGTTCCGGGACCAGATCATCGCGGTCATCGGCACCGACCTCAACGGCTACACCCTTGAGGACGCGGCCATCGACCACCTCGAACAGACCCCGATGAACCAGCTGGACTCCGACAACATCCTCGACGCCCAGGGCATCCGCAAGATCACCGAGCTGACGGCGATCGAGCACGTGCGCACCAACGAGTACCAGCGCACCGAGGAGAAGGAGATCACCCGGCAGAACGTGGACGCCCGGGAGGCCGTCCTCGAACTCCAGCGCCGCCAGGCCGACGCCGAGATCCGCCAGCGCCGCGAGATCGAGACCCTGCGGGCCACGGAGGACGCGGTGATCGCCCGGGTCCAGGAGGAGGAGCGGCTGAACGCCCAGACCGCCTTCCTCCGGACCGAGGAACTGCTCGGCGTGCAGCGCGAGAACCAGGCCCGCGAGGTCGCGGTGGCCCAGAAGAACCGCGAGCGGGTGATCGCGGTGGAGAACGAGCGGATCGAGAAGGACCGCCTGCTGGAGGTCATCGGCCGCGACCGGGAGACCGAACTCGCCACCATGGCCAAGCAGAAGGAGGTCGAGTCCCGCCGGCGGGAGGTCGCCGACGTGGTCCGCGAGCGGGTGGCGGTGGAGCGGACCGTCGCCGAGCAGGAGGAGGCCGTCAAGACGCTGCGCGCCACCGAGGACGCCGAGCGCACCCGCCGCGCGGTGATCATCCAGGCCGAGGCGCAGGCGCAGGAGAAGCTCGTCAAGGACATCAAGGCCGCCGAGGCCGCCGAGCAGGCCGCCTCGCACAAGGCCCGCGAGTCGCTGGTGCTGGCCGAGGCCCGCCAGCAGGCCGCCGAACTGGACGCCACCGCCAAGATCCGGATGGCCGAGGGCATCCGGGCGGAGGCCGCCGCCGAGGGGCTGGCCCAGGTGCAGGTGCGCGAGCAGGAGGCCGCGGCGGTGGAGAAGGTCGGCCGCGCCGAGGCCGCCGTCCAGGCCGAGAAGGCGAAGGCCGCCGCGCTGGAGATCGGCGCCAAGCTGAAGGCCGAGGCCGAGGGCCTCACCGAGAAGGCCGCGGCGATGGCGAAGCTGGACGAGGCCTCGCGCGGGCACGAGGAGTACCGGCTGCGGCTGGCCGCCGAGAAGGACGTCCGGCTGGCCGGGCTGGACACCCAGCGGCAGATCGCCGAGGCGCAGGCCGCGCTGGTCGCGGCCGGGCTGGAGAAGGCGAAGATCGACATCGTCGGCGGGGACGGGGTGTTCTTCGACCGCCTGGTGCAGTCGGTGACGGCCGCCAAGAGCGTCGACGCCTTCGTCGGGCACTCGCAGACCGCCCAGGCCCTGGCCGGGCCCTGGCTCGACGGCAGTGCCAGCTTCACCGAGGACCTCACCCGGGTGCTGTCCTCGGTGTCCACGGCGGACGTGCAGAACCTGACGGTGTCCGCGCTGCTGATGCGGATGATCGGCGCCGGAGGCGGCGAGCAGGCCGGGCAGTTGCGGCAACTGCTCACCTCAGCCCAGAAGTTGGGGATCGCCGAGACGTCGATCGGGGCGCTGGCGTCGGTCAACGGCTCCAAGTGAGCGCCTGAGTCGCCTGAGTACCCGATCTCCTGAGCAGTTGAGAAACCGAGTAGTTGAGGAACTGACGTGGTGGACGCCCTCGACGCCCGGCTCGACGCCGGCACCTACGAGGTCCTGCGCGGCCGACTCGCCCGGTCCGCCGCCGAACTCGCCGACCGCGCGCAGGCGTTGAACGCCCGCCGGGTCGAGGAGTTCGGCGGCGGGGAGCTGCGGCTGGTCGGCACCGGCCGGCTCACCACCGGCCGGGCCTGCCTCCCGCAGGACCTCACCGCCGCCGGCGGGCTGCTGCTGCTCGGCACCCGCCCGGGCAGCGCGCCCGACACCGCCGTCTCCGCTTCCACCGTCTCCGCTTCCACCGTCTCCGCCTCCGCCTCCGTTTCCGCCGGCGCCCCGTCCGAGGGATCCCCGGGCGCCGGGCCGCTCGGCGAGGTCCTGAGCGTCCACCACCCCGACCTCACCCCCGCCCCCACCGAGGGAACGCTGCTGGACGACCCGCGCCTGCGCCAGGACCTCGCCGACCTGCACCGCTACTTCCGCGACGCCCGACTGGAACGGCTGCGCCCCGTAGGCGGCCGCCTGCTCGCCGTCTTCCGCACCGGCCCCGCCGCCGCCGACGTCCGGGTGCTGCGCTGGCGCCCCGTCGACGACCTCGCCGACGACGGGCACCCCGCCTACCAGGACGGGCGCGGCGAACGCGACCACACCGCCGCCGACGGCCAGCAGCTCGCCTGGACCGCCCTCACCCGGGACGACCAGCTGCCCGCCGCCCCCGGCAGCCCACCGCGCGCCGACCTCGGCGGCGAACTCCGGCTCGGCATCGACGGCGGCCGGCTGACCGTCACCGCCCCCGACGGCCGCGAGCTGCACCACGAACCCCTCGCCGAGGCCCTGCAGACCCTCGCCGACGCCCAGATCGCCCACGCCCGGCTCGGCACCCTGCTGCTGGTGCGCGTGCGCCCGTACCAGGAGGAGACCGTCCGGCACCTGGTCTGCCACCTGCCCACCGGCCGGGTCACCCGGATCGACGCACTCGGCCAGGCCTGCCTGCGGCTGCCCGCCGACCAGGGCGTGGCCTTCCCCGGCGGCTGCCACCTCGCCGACGGCACCGTGCGCAGCTACGACCAGCCGGTGGACGGCCTGGCCTACGAGCGCACCCTCGTCTCGCCCAACGGCGAGGACGTGCTGTACGAGTTCCGCTCCCCCGCCGACGGCCGCGCCCTGCTCCAGCCGTACAACAGCGTCCGCCAGGAGGCCGCCGCCCCGCTGCCCTGCCAGGGCTACGCGCTGCTCGCCGACGGCACCCTGATCGCCCTCCGCCCGGCCGAGGACGGGCCCACCCGGCTGCACCCCGTCCAGCTGTGGCAGACCCCGTTCACCAGCGAGCGCCACGCGGCCGCGCAGCCGCCCGGCACCGGCCCGCTCGCCCGGATCGGCAACGCCGACCTCGTCCGCGGCCTCGCCGACTGCCTCTCCCTGGCCCGGCTCGCCGCCGCCGGCGCCGACACCCCGGCCGGCCACCAGGCCGTCCTCGCCGCCTGCACCCGCACCGCCGACCGGCACCACTGGCTGGGCCAGCCCGGCCTCGGCGACCTCGCCGCCCCGCTCGCCGAGATCCGCGACACCGCCCGGCAGGTCATCGCCGAGTACGAGGCCGTCGCCGAACTCACCGCGCACGCCGCCCGGCAGACCGAACAGGCCACCGAGCACGTCGAAGGCCTGCTGCGCACCGCCCGCGGCGAGACCCTCGCCGACGCCGCCGAATGGGTCGACCGGCTCGCCGGGCTGCGCCGCGCCCAGGGCCGGATCGAGGCGCTGCGCGACCTGCCGCGCGCCGACCCCGCCCGGATCGACGCGCTCGCCGCCCACCTCGCCGAGGGCCTGACCGAGGCCGCCGCCCGCGCCGTCGGACACCTCGCCGAACCCGAGGCCTTCGCCCCGCACCGCCGGCGCGCAGGCGAACTCGCCGACCGCTGCGCCGCCCTCGCCACCGCCGCCGAAGCCGAGCCGCTGGGTCTCCAGATCTCCGAGCAGAGTGAGGCGTTGCAGACCGTCTCGGAGCTCGTCGGCACCCTCGACCTGGCCGACGCCACCACCCGCACCGCCATCCTCGACCGGCTCGCCGACGTCCTCGGGCTGCTCAACCGCGCCCGCGCCGCCCTCACCGTCCGCCGCCGCGACCTGCGCACCCGCGAGGCCGCCGCCGAGTTCGCCGCCGAAACCGCCCTGCTCGCCCAGGCCACCACCGCCGCGCTCGCCGCCGCCGACACCCCCGAGGCCTGCGACGACCAGCTCGGCCGACTCCTGCTGCGGATCGAGCAGTTGGAGACCCGCTTCGCCGACGCCGACCCGGCACTGGGCGAACAACTCGCCGACCGGCGCACCGGAATCCACGACGCCCTCACCGCCCGCCGCCAGCACCTGCTGGAGGAACGGGCCCGCCGCGCCGACCGGATCGCCGCCTCCGCCGCACGCATCCTCGACACCCTGCACCGGCGGCTCACCGCCCTCGACACCGCGGCCGAGATCGACGCCGCCCTCGCCGCCGACCCGACCGCCGTCAAACTCCGCGACCTCGCCGCCCAGTTGACCTCACTCGGCGACCGGGTCCGGGCCGAGGAGCTGACCGGACGGCTGCGTGCCGCCCGCAGCCGCGCCCACCGGGCCCGGCGCGACCGCGCCGAACTCGCCGGCGACGGCCCCGGCACCCTGCGGCTGGGCCGCCACCTGTTCGCCGCCACCACCCAGCGACCCGAACTCACCCTCGTCCCCTGGCACGGCCGCCCCGCCTTCACCCTCACCGGCACCGACTACCGCTCCCCCGTCACCGACCCGGCGTTCGCCGCCACCGAGCGCTACTGGGGCCGACCGCTGCCCTCCGAGACCCCCGCGCTCTACCGGTCCGAATACCTCGCCGCCAGCCTGCTGCTGGCCGCCGAACCGGACGGGCTGGACGCCCTGCGCGACACCCTGCGCACCGAGGACGACCTGCTGGAGTTCGTCCGCCGCGCCGCCGAACAGCGCCCGGACGAGGGCTACCAGCGCGGCGTCCACGACCACGACGCGGCGCTACTGCTCCGCGCCCTGCTCGAACTCCATGCCGAGGCAGGCCTGTTGCGCCACCCGGCGGCCGCCCGGGCGGCCGCGCAGCTGTACTGGGCGCACGGCGCCGACGAGCGGCAGCGACTGGTCTGGCACACCCGGGCCCGCTCGCTCGCCCTCGCTCTCACCCTCGCCCGACAGGCCTTCGTCGCCGCACCGGACCCGACCGCGCCGGGCCCGACCGCTCCGGACCCGACAGCATCGGACCCGACCGCGCCGGACCCCACCGCGCCGGCCCCGGCCGCACCCGCGGCCCTGGCCGCGCTTTCCGTCCTGTCCGACGAACTGAGCTCCGCCGTCACGGAGTTCACCTCGTGCCCGCAGCCCGCCGGCCCGTACCTGGTGGCCGAACTCGCCGCCGCCACACCCACGTTCGCGTACGCGCCGGGGGCCGCCGCGCTGCTCGACAAGTTCCACGCCGCACCCGAATCCGCCGGCCTCACCGAAGCGCTGGCCGCACTGCCCGCCGAACCCGCCCTGCTGCCCGCCAGGCGCCAACTCGCCCAGGCCTGGCTGGAGTCGAGCGCCGCCGACGCCGACCCCGGCGACCTCGCCGAGGCCGCCGCCGCGCTCCTCTGCCCGTCCCTGCCACGCCGACCCGCCGAAGGCGCCGCCACCACCCGCCTCACCGGACTGCTCGGCGACCACCCCCGGCTCCCGGGCGGCGCGCTCGACCTTCGCCTCGACGAACTCCTGACCCGCGTCGCCGAGTTCGCCGCCACCGAGGCCCCCGGACACCGCGCCTACCAGCGGCTGCGCGCCGACCTGCTGGCCGCCGAGCACACCCGGCTACGACTCGACCAGTACCGGCCGGCCCCGCTCAACGGCTTCGTCCGCAACCAGCTCATCGACCAGGTCTACCTGCCGCTGGTCGGCGACAACCTCGCCAAACAGCTCGGCACCGCCGACGCCGGCGGACCGGTCGACCGCAGCGGCCTGCTGCTCCTGGTCTCCCCGCCCGGCTACGGCAAGACCACCCTCGTCGAGTACCTCGCCGAACGGCTCGGCCTGCTGCTGGTCACCGTCAGCGGCCCCGCGCTCGGCCACCGGGTCACCTCCCTCGACCCCGCCGAGGCCCCCGACGCCACCTCCCGCCGCGAGATCGAGAAGCTCAACTTCGCCCTGCACGCGGGCGACAACGTGCTGCTCTACCTCGACGACGTCCAGCACACCTCGCCCGAGCTCCTCCAGCGCTTCATCCCGCTCTGCGACGCCCAGCGCCGGATCGACGGGGTGTGGGACGGCGAGGCCCGCGAGTGGGACCTGCGCGGCAAGCGCTTCGCCGTCGTCATGGCCGCCAACCCGTACACCGAGTCCGGCCGCCTCTTCCGGCTGCCCGACATGCTCGCCAACCGCGCCGACGTCTGGAACCTCGGCGACGTCATCGCCGGGCGCGAGGACCTCTTCGCGCTCAGCTTCGTCGAGAACGCGCTGCCCGCCAACCCGCACCTGGCCCCGCTCGCCACCGCCGACCGCGCCGACCTGGACACCCTGCTGGCCCGCGCCACCGGCACCCCGGGCGGCACCCTCGCGGGCGCCTGGCCCGCCGCCGAGGCCGAACGGATGACCGCCGTCCTCGCCGGACTGCTCCACCTGCGCGGCACCGTCCTCGCCGTCAACCGGGCCTACCTGGCCTCCGCCGCCCAGGACGACCGCACCCGCACCGAACCCCCGTTCCTCCTCCAGGGCTCCTACCGCAACATGGCCAAACTCGCCCAGCGCCTCGACCCGGCCCTCACCCGCCCCGAACTCGACGCCCTCCTCACCGACCACTACCGCGCCGAAGCCCAGCCCCTCGGCGCCGACGCCGAAGCACAACTGCTGAAGCTGGCCGAACTCCGAGGCGGCCTCACCCCCGCCCAGGCCACCCGCTGGGAGGAGCTCAAGCGCACGTGGCGGGGGTGACGCGCCCGGCGGCCGACCCGGATCCACCGGAGTCGGCCGCCAACGAGGACCGGCCGGCTACGAGGACCGGCCGGCTACGCCCGGCCGAGGACGTCGTCCACGAGCTCCAGCCACAGGTCGAGTTCAGGCGCCGCGAGCTTGAAGATGTGCTTCGATCCGCGCAGCCGCTCGTAGGAGGCGACCAGTTGGTGGGCGACCCGCTCGGTCTCGGCCGGTAGGACACCGTGGATCAGGTCGGTCCAGCGCGGCGCGTTCCTGCCGCCGTCGTAGAGCTTCTCCAGCGGAAGGGCCCGGCAGGCCGTCCAGGTCACCAGTTCGGGCGCGTACTCCAGCAGCTTGTAGCAGCCCGTGTTGTGGCGCCTTCGGATCCGGGCGATGGCCTTCTGCGTCTCGCGCCTGGCCTCCACCGCGACCTGGACGCTGGTCGCCCGCAGGTTCTCGTGCACGATGCTCCGGTAGGAGGCACCGGTGATGTCCGACCAGAGCGCGTCCAGGCCTTCAGGGGTGTGGAGTTGATGGCTCAGATAAGGGCGCGGCGCAGCCGAGAGCGCCGCGAGCGAACGGAACACGTCCGCGGGCGTGAATCCCACCGGGTGCGGCCCGGCCACGATGCCTCGCCGGGGGTCGAAGTAGCTCCCTTCCGCCTGGAACTCGGCCTGCACCGCAAGCAGGTGCGGACAGCGGGCGAGATTGTCCTGCGGCACGGCGGAGTTGACGTAGCGGTCGGTCTGGTCGCAGAACTCGCGGACCCGGTGGCGGCCGTCGCCGGTCACGACGATGACCGACAGGACGGCCTTGGCCAGGTCTGCGGGCGGCAGTTCGCGGGAGATGTGGGCGAT
This sequence comes from Kitasatospora sp. NPDC088160, assembly GCF_044741445.1. Lineage (NCBI taxonomy): Bacteria > Bacillati > Actinomycetota > Actinomycetes > Kitasatosporales > Streptomycetaceae > Kitasatospora > Kitasatospora sp. NPDC088160. The sequence goes on from NZ_JBIUSS010000011.1 coordinate 252,824, forward strand.
CGTGACGAGTCGCTGGAACCCGTCGAAGCACTGCACCCCCGCCAACCCGAGCCGCCCCGTCCCGGCCACCCGGTCCGGTTCCCAGTGCAGGCTCTGCGCACCGAGGATGACGGGACCGACCAGCCCGAACTCCTCCGGCCGTTCGCGTAGCAGGGCCGCGAGGGCCTGGTTCCCCGGACTGTCCGCCAAGTAGCCGCGTCGGCTTCCGAGCACGACGGCCGCATCGGGCATGGCGGCCAGGCCCGCCAGCTCGGTCGCGCTGATCTGGGTGAACCACCGGTTGCCGAACGTCGCGGCATGAAGCGCCCTGAGGATGTGGCGGTCGGGAACCCAGCCGGTCTCTGCCGCCAACGAGAGTCCTCGCCAAGCACCGAACGGTGCGGCATTGTTGTCCATGGCCGGTTCAACGTCGTAGCGGCGACCAGGTTGCGGCGCAGGGCGCCCCCGTGCGGGAGAGTTTCGATCAAGCCGAACTGCGCCGGTTCGGCGTCCCGGCGGGCGAGGTGACTCAACCTCCGTTCCACGATGCACGCCGTCGGCGGGGGTCATTTTGCTCCCGGGAAAATATGTAGACCGGTCTACATTTGGCTGCTCGATGGAACCCGCGCACAGGAAGTCGGCCTGTCCGACTTCCTGTGCGCAACCCGTTCAGATTAAGTAGACCGACCGTCATATTCTTCCACTCCGCCCTCACGCCCCGCCGACTGTCCGCCTACCGCCGACGGGCAGCCGCCAGCAGGGCGGGGACGGTGGCGAGCTTGACGCGGGGGCGGCCCTCGGCCTCGCCCCGGGCGCGCTCCGCCCGCTCCACAGCACGCAGTCCCTTGAGCCCGACGGCGTCCGGGCGACGGTGGCGGATGAGGCGGTCGAAGTCCGTACGGCTCGCCGCCGGGGCGGCCAGCGCGTGGGCCGCCGCGTCGTCCAGGAGCGCGTCCACGGTCTCGCGGGCGCACGCCCGGTTGGCGCCGATCCCGCCGGACGGCCCGCGCTTGGCCCATCCCACCACGTACGTCCCGGGCAGCGGCCGCCCCGTCGCCGGGTCCACGACTCGCCCACCCCGGTGCGCGACCGTCGCCGTCCGCTCGTCGAAGGGCAGCCCGGGCACCGGTACGCCCCGGTGCCCTATGGAACGCACCACCAGGCCGGCCAGCAGCGTGTCCGTCTCCCCGGTCGGCTCGGCTGCCCGGCCGCCCACGAGGGTGGTCCGGGCGACGGTCAGGCCCGTCACCCGCCCGCCCCCGGTGGACGCGCCGGGCCCGCCGGGTTCACCGGGTTCACCGGGCGGGGTGAACGCGGTGAGCGCGGTCGGCGCGGACAGGAAGCGCAGCACGATCCGCCGGCCCGGCGCCGGCCCGGCACCTCCGTCGAACGGCACCAGCGGCAGCCCGGCGAGCAGTGCAGCCCTCGCGTCCGACGCGGTCGGCGCAGCGGCCGTTCCGGCGGTCGGCGCAGCGGTGGTCCCGTCGGCCGTCCCGTCGTCCGGCGCGGCGATCGTCCTGGTGGCCGCCTCGATCGCCGCCCGCACCTCCGGGTGGTCCTCGACCACCACCTCGACGCCCGGCAGTTGCCGCAGCGCCAGGAACTCCGCCTTGGTCCAGGCCGCTTGGGCGGGCCCGCGCCGGGCGAGCAGCACGACTTCCCGCACCCGGCTGCGGCGCAGTGCGGCGAGGGCGTGGTCGGCGATGTCGGTGGTGGCGAGCCGGTCGGGGTCGGTGAGCAGGATGCGCGCGATGTCGACGGCGACGTTGCCGTTGCCGATGACGACCACCCGTTCGGCGCCGGGCCCGGACAGCTCCACCGCGTCGGCGGGCACGGTCGGTTGGGCGTTGTACCAGCCGACGAAGGTGGTCGCGGGAAGGCTGCCCGGAAGGTCCTCGCCGGGGATGCCGAGCCGCCGGTCGGCGGCCGCGCCGACGGCGTACACGACGGCGTGGTGGTGGGCGGCGAGTTCCTCGTGGGTGAGGTCGGTACCGATGTCCACGTTGAGGTGCATCCGCAGCCTGGGGTCGTGGAAGACGCCGGCGAAGCTGTCCGCGATGCGCTTGGTGGACTGGTGGTCGGGCGCGACCCCGTGCCGCAGCAGGCCGCCGGTGACGGGCAGCCGGTCGATCATGGTGATCTCGGCGCCGGTGCTGCGCAGCAGTTCCTGCGCGGTGTACCCGGCGGACGGGCCGGTGCCGACGATGGCGACGCGCAGCGTGCCGATCCCGTCGGGCAGGCTGCGCGGGAAGGTGGGCGCGCGCCAGGCGTGGTCGTTGGGGTGGTCGCGGTACCAGTCACGGTTGAGGTCGCCGAACACGGTGTCGGGCCCGCGCAGCCGGTCGACGGGGAACACCGCGTCCACGGGGCAGGCATCGGCGCAGGCGCCGCAGTCGATGCAGGCGGCCGGGTCGATGTACAGCATGTCGGTGGTGCCGAACTCCGGTTCGTCCGGGGTCGGGTGGATGCAGTTGACCGGGCAGACGGACACGCACGAGGCGTCGTTGCAGCAGGTCCGGGTGATCGCGTAGGCCATGGCCGGGGTGGGGTCCCTCGCTACAGGTGGTGAAGTGCGGGAGTCGGAGCCTTTGTTGACGTGTCGCGTTTGACGTGTCGCTTTGACGTGTCCGCCTTTGACGTGTCGTCAGAGCATGTGGATGCGCCGGTAGATGGCGGCCGAGCGGCTGGTGAGCAATCCGGTCTCGGCGAGGAACGCGATCAGGTGCCGGGAACTGGTGCGCATCATCGCCTTGCGGTGCTCGTTGGCCCGCACTTCGGCGATCGCCCGCTGGGTGTCGAGCCCGGCGGCCCGGTAGACCCCGGGGTGCACCATGCTGGAGACGATGACGTACGCGCCGACGGCGATGCCGGTGGCCGAGGTGCGGCGGCGGGCGGGGCCGGCGTGGCGCACCCGTTCGCGGATCTCCTGCCGGGCGAACTTCATGTGCCGCGACTCCTCGACGACGTGGATCCGGGAGGTGCCGCGGACGATGTCCAGGACGTTCTCGCCGCGCATCCAGTCACGCTGCATGACGTCGAGCACCTCTTCGGCCACCAGGATGCCGCCGTAGGCGAGTTCACCCTTCGCCAGGGCCTTGAACGCGCGCCCGGCCTGGGCGATGACCTTGTTCGGCCGGTACGCGGGGACGCCCATCTTCTCGCAGGCGCGGGCGAACATGATCGAGTGGCGGCACTCGTCGGCGATCTCGGTGAGCGCGAACTGGAACTCGGCGTTGGCGGGGTTCTTCAGGTACTGATCGCGCAGCACCATCTGCTGGAGGATCATCTCGAACCATATCCCGGTGTTCATGATCGAGCAGACCTCGTGCCGGGTGAGGGTGACCCGCTGGTGCTCGGTCATCTCGTCCCACAGCCGGGTGCCGTAGAGGGTGCTCCACTCCGGGTTGAGGCCGTAGTGGTCGGCTGGGAGCGGTGCGTCCCAGTCGATCTCGGTCGAGGGGTCGTAGGAGAGGGTCGCGGCGGACTCCAGCAGCCGCTTCGAGACGTCGTCGTCGGCCGCGGTGTGGCCGTGCGCACCCACCGCCCGCCCTGCCGCCGCGTTGGTGAGAGCCATGGCTGCCTCCAGATGCCTGCCCCTACGGGTGCCCGCTCACCCGCTTATTAGACGGACAGTACAATAAGAGCCCGCCGACGAGAACCCCCCGCGCAGCACCGGACGGGCGCACGACCACAACTCCCGCGTCCTTTCTCATCCATGGCCTCCCCCAGCCGCCCCCAGCCACCCCCTCCGCCCCCGGATACAGTGAGACGTGATCACCAACCAGCCCGAGGCGGGTCCGGAGCGCATCGCCCCCACCGGCGTACGGAACTTCCGCGACGCCGGCGGCGTCGGCTCCCTGCCGCGCGGCGTGCTGTACCGCTCCGCAGCCCTGCACAGCCTGCACGGCCTCGCGGCGGAGGGCGCGGACACGCTGCGGCGCCTCGGCCTACGGACGGTCGTCGACCTGCGCAGCGACCCGGAGGTGGCGGAGCGCCCGGATGCCGTCGACCTCGTCGACGCCCGGTACCTGCACGCACCGGTCTTCACCGAACGACGCTGGCCCGCCGACCAGTTGGAGCTGTACCCGCTGATGGCCGAGCGCGCCGGCGCGGCGGCGGTGGCCGTCCTGCGCCGACTGCTCGTCGGCGAGGGCGAGGCCGCGCCGGTCCTGGTCCACTGCGCCTCGGGCAAGGACCGCACGGGAGTCGTCGTCGCCGTCCTGCAGACGCTGCTGGGCGCCTCCGAGGCAGAGGTCCTCCAGGACTTCCTGCGCTCGAACGACGAACTGGGCCTGGCCAAACCGCCGCCGGCCAGGGCCGCGCACAACGCCCTGCCCGTACGCGAAGTGCATCTGCGGCGCGCGCTGCTGTCGATCCGGAGTCACCACGGATCGGTGGCGGAGTACCTCCTCGCGCACGGCGCGCAGGCGTCGGAGCTCGCCGAGGCACGGCGGATCCCGGCCTGAACGAGCAGCCGGGCAGGGGCCGTTGAGTCCTCCGAACGGGCCCCCGCCCGGTGCTGCGCCGAGCCGTACCGCCCCTGGTTGCGCGCTACGCGGCGCCCAGCGCCTGCCGCAGCGCCTCGGCCGCCTCCGCCGTCGCCTCCCGGAAGCGGCGGCCGATGCCGAGGTAGCTGGCGTAACCGTGGATGAGGTCCGGCTGGCGGCTCAGGCGCACCGTCACCCCGGCCGCTTTCAGCGCCTCGGCGTAGGCCTCGCCCTCGTCCCGCAGCGGGTCGAAGCCCGCGGTGCCGACGTACGTGGGCGGAAGCCCGGACAGGTCGGCGGCGAGCAGGGGCGACAGACGCGGATCGGTCCGGTCGGCCGGCGCGGGCGCGTAGCGGTCCAGGAACCAGTCCATGTCCGCGCTGGTCAGGAAGAACCCGTCGGTGAACAGGTCGCGCGAGGGCCGCCGGACGGAGGCGTCGACCGCCGGGTACAGCAGCAACTGGAACACCGGCGCCGGACCGCCCCGCCGCACCGCCGCCTGTGTGGTGACGGCCGCCAGGTTCCCGCCCGCGCTGTCGCCGCCGATCGCGATCCGCTCCGGATCCGCGCCCAGGTCCGCCGCCTTGGCGTACGCGAAGTCGAACGCGGCCAGCGCGTCGTCCGCAGCCGCCGGGAACGCGTGCTCGGGCGCGCGCCGGTACTCCACCGACAGCACCCGCACCTGCGCCCGCTGCGCCAGGAACCGCACCACGTGGTCGTGGCTGGCCCGACTGCCGACCACCCAGCCCCCGCCGTGCAGGTACACCAGCAGCCCGGAACCCGCCGCCAGCCCGCCCGGCGTGTACAACGTGGCCGCCAACTCGCCGTACTCCTGCGGGATTCCGACGCTCCGGACGGCTACCGGCTGGATCGTCGCCCCGCCCACCAGGTACCGCGCGTGCTCCATCGCCTCCCGCGACGGCCCGACCCCGGCGGGCAGCACCAGGGCGGCCTTCGACAGGCGCTGCAACTTGAGGATCAACTGTGCGTCCAGCGAGAGCACTTGACCGTCCCGCACCACCGGCGCGCCCGCGATCGCCCGCCGCAGCCCCTCCGGCAGCGCGTACGCGCCCCGGACGACGGCGGACTGGATCCGGACAGGGAAGGGAATCGCCATCTCTACTTGCCTCCTGGAGCCTCACCCGGAGCCCTCGACCGGGGGCTGGGGCCGGGAGCCCATGATGGGCCCGGCCCACCCCGGGCGGAAGCCCCTCTCGACGCCCCCTTAACCCACCCTCGACCACCGACGCCCTCTCCGGCAAGAAATATGTAGACCGGTCTACAGTTTCTCCATCGCCGCCACTTCCACCGCCTCCATCCGCGCAGGAAGTCGACCAGGACGACTTCCTGCGCGCGCACCACCCGGGCGGCGGCAAGGAATCAGTAGACCGGCCGACATATTCTTCTCGAACACCCCTCCCACCTCCACGACCCACCCACCCTTGCGCTGTCACCCTTCGGTCGGAGCCGGCGACGGGCCCTCCGCATGGACGGGCGACTTCCTTCAGGAATCCTTCCGCGCCCGACCGGCCTGACCAGCCCGACCGCTCAGCCCGTCAGCCCCTCGGCCTCTCGGACCCTCAGCCCGTCAGCCCGTCAGCCCGGCCCGGCTCGTCGGCGAGCGCCGGTCCTCGGCGTCGAACGCCGCCAGGGAGCGCGCTCCGGGCCCGAGGGCGGCTTCCAGCGCGCGCAGGACGTCACCGTCCAATCCCCCCACCGCCTCGGCGAGTTCCTCCGCCACGTCCCGGGTCAGCTCCGCCGCCACGACGTCCTCGGGCGCGCGCGGACCGAGCTTGCTGACGGCGGCGGCGGCGCGGGCGGGGGTGAGGAGTGCCGCGGCCTGGACCAGGAGCCAGGCGGGGACCCCGGCCGCGCCCTGCGGCGGCGGCAGGTACGGGCGGGCACCGTCGTAGCGCTCGTCCTCAGCGAAGGCCTGCTGCTTCACCTTCACCACCGGACGCGCGCCGCCCCCCTCGGAACCCGTCTCCCGCCAGGTGCCGGCGGGTTTGAGGACGTAGCCCTCGGCGAGGTTGTCGGCGAGTTCGGGGAGCCCGAGGAGCGCGGGGACCAGGGTGGGAAAGGCGGCCGGCAGTTCCTGGAGCACGGTGAGCGCACCGCGCCCGATCGAGGGGGCGCAGGCGAGTCCGGCGGTGCCCGCGGCGTCACGCAGAGCACGGTCGGAGATCCAGGACCGGCCCTCGGCGGTGTCGACGGTGGCGTCGAAGAGCAGCCACTCCAACCCCGGCGCGTACCAGACGCCGGTCTGTACGGGCTCGACTCCGGCGACGGCGGGCACATCGGGGTGCGGGTAGCACCCGCCGGCCAGTTCACCGTAAACAGTCACCACAGCGCCCCCACCTGCGCCCCCGCCCGCCGCCTCGCGCACCGCCGAGGCGAACCGGGCGGCCGCCACCGCCAGCGCCGGCCAGACCCGGCTGACGCCGAAGAAGCCGTCCAGCGCGTCCTCCCCCAGGAGCTCCCGCCGCTTGGCCGGACGGACCGCACCCCCCTCACAGACCACCGCGAAGTGCGCCCCGTGCACCTTCTCCACGGCAACCCACTCCCGGTTCCCGGACGCGGAGAGCCGCCCCCTCGCCGAGATCTTGGGGTACGGCCGCAACGCGGAGCCTTCGAACCTGGTGTCAGCCACACCCGAAATCATCGCCGCGAGCCCCACCCCCGGACAACGGAGTTTCACCTCCCCTCACAACCCCCGCTACGCGCAGCCCCAGCCATCACAGAGCGCCCGCGCCGGGACAATCCTTGGAGCAAACGGCAACGTCAGCAGACGAATGCCGCACAAGGTGGCAGATTGACCACGCCCTCCCTACCAGCACGGGAATGAGCCGCCCTGGCCGCGCTGGAACCGTTACCCGGGTAGACAGCGCCAACGTAAGGCGATCCAAGAAGTGCGGTAGCCACCATCGAAACCCGAGGGTCGCTGAGCCCGGGCGAGGTTCAGGGTTCGTGTGTCTACAGCGGCGAGGGGACCGCCAGCAGGCGCCCGGGGTCGGAGGCGCGGCCGATGCGAGCTCCGATGCGCCGCAGGACGGGTGGGGCCGGTGGGGCGTCCAACTCTGCGCAAAGATGGGCGATTTACGCAAGGGCGGGCAGGTGGAGGTGGGGGTGTCCGGGCGGGGGGCGTGGGCGGTGTGGCGGATGCGACCTGGGGTGGAGGGGGTTACGTCGCGGGCAGGACGCGGTGGGGGTGGGGGCGGGCCTAGCGTGGCGGTATGTCGACAACTTCTCGGTGGCGGACTGCTGTGCTGCTCGCCGCGCCTATTGCCGTCCTGGTTTCGCTGGCCGGTCCGCAGGCCGCGCTGGCGGCTTCCCCGACGGCCGGAACGCTCTCGTTGAGTGCGGCGACGGAGGTACCGCAGGTGCCCGCGCCGACGACGCGACGGGCGATCGGCGCCACGTCCGTCCACTTGGTGGACAAGGCCCGGCACGACCCCTGGCGGGCGGACGCCGCCAGCCGTGAACTGATGGCCACCCTCTGGTACCCGGCGCAGTCCGCGCGCGGGGAGCACGGGGAGCAACTGCCGTACATCTCGCCAGAGGTGTCGACCGGTCTGTTCGGCACCCCGGCTCTCAGCGAGGTGCGGACGGGGGTGAAGGCCCGTACGGTGCCCGCGCCCGGGCGGCACCCCGTGGTGGTGCTCTCCCCCGGTTACGGCTACAGCCGCACCTCGCTCACCGCCCTCGCCGAGGACCTCGCGGCCCGGGGCTACGTGGTGGCCGCGCTGGACCACACGTACGAGACGGTCGTGCAGTTCCCCGACGGGCGGGTGGAGACCTGCCTGATCTGCGATCAGGTGGACGACCAGCGGGCGGCCGAGGTCACCCGCAGTCGGGCGAAGGATATCAGTTTCCTGATCGACCAGCTGACCGCGCCCGGGCCGGGGCTGGTCCGCGGGTTGCAGGTCGACCGCTCCCGGATCGGCGCGGCCGGCCATTCGATCGGCGGCGCGAGCGCCATCGAGGCGATGAGCGAGGACCGGCGGATCCGCGCCGCCGCCAACCTGGACGGCGACTTCTTCGCCCCGCTGCCCGCCGACGGCCTCGCCCGCCCGGTGCTGCTGCTCGGCGCCCAGCGGCACGCCGGCAGGCCCGCGACGGCCAACTGGGACGAGACCTGGCAGCATCTGACCGGCTGGAAGCGCTGGCTGGACCTGCCGGAGGCCGGCCACCTGTCGTTCTGCGACATGCACTGGCTGGTGGACTCCCTCGGCGTCCGTGACCAGCTGCCGCCCGACACCACCCCGGAGCAGTACGGCACCATCAAGGGCGACCGCGCGCTCGCCGCCACCCGGGCGTACCTCGGCGCGTTCTTCGACCGGCACCTGCTCAACCGCCCGAGCCGACTGCTGGACGGGCCCTCGACGGCCTTCCCGGAGGTCCGCTTCGCCAAGTAGCAAGTGGCGATTAGCGAGTGGCAAATGGCGGGTGGCGGGTGGCGGGTGGCGGGTGGGCCGCAAACCGCGCGGCGGGCCGGGGCACCCGATCAGGTGATTCGGCCGCCGCAGGGCCGTGACCTGCGGCGAATCGGGGCAGTCCTCCGGCGCAGCCGCCATCCGCGGCGGTTCCCCGGACACTCTGGAGTGACGACATGCGACGGATCAGCAAGGCGCTCGGCGCGGTGGCCCTGGCCGCGGTGGTGGCAGTGGCGGTGCCCGGCTCGGCCCAGGCGGCCACCGGTCAGCTCCGGGTCGGCTTCAAGTCCTACAACAACCCCTCGGGTTGCTACGGCAGCGACATCTGGCCCCTCATCGTCGAGAACCGCACCGACAAGGCCGCCCAGGTCTACGACCAGCCGGGCTGCGCGGGGTCCGTCATCGCTGTAGTACCGCCCGGCGAGAGCGGGACGTTCGAATTCGGCGCGAGCGTGAAAATCGACTGACCCTTCCGGACGGCGACGAGGCCGGGGGGGGCCCCCGGGGGGGGGGGGGGGGGCCCCCCCCCCGGGGGGGGCCGCCCCCCCCCGCGGGGGGGCGCCCAGCCAGTGTGGGTGACAAGGGGGGGGGAGCGCGGGGGGAGGGCCGGGCA